>NZ_JBFOCT010000014.1:372918-402532 GCF_040907925.1 Aeromonas sp. s12
TGCGGTGCGCACCCGCCTCGCCCAGCTTGCTCCCACCCTGCCGGCGGGCATGGCCTATTCGATCCCGTTTGACTCGGCCCCGTTCGTCAAGGTCTCCATCGAAAAGGTGATCCACACCCTGCTGGAAGCCATGGTGCTGGTGTTTCTGGTGATGTTCCTCTTCCTGCAGAACCTGCGCTACACCCTGATCCCGGCCATCGTCGCCCCCATCGCCCTGCTCGGCACCTTCGCGGTGATGCTGCTCGCCGGTTTCTCGGTCAACTCCCTGACCATGTTCGGCATGGTGCTGGCCATCGGCATCATCGTCGACGACGCCATCGTGGTGGTGGAGAACGTCGAGCGCCTGATGGCCACCCGGGGGCTATCGCCCCGGGAGGCGACGTCGCAAGCCATGAAAGAGATCACCGGGGCAGTGATCGGCATCACTCTGGTACTCACGGCGGTGTTCATCCCCATGGCGTTTGGCAGCGGCTCGGTGGGGGTCATCTACCAGCAGTTCACCCTGTCGATGGCGGTGTCGATCCTCATTTCGGCCTTCCTCGCCCTGACCCTGACGCCTGCGCTCTGCGCCACATTGCTGCGTCCGATCAGCCCGGATCATCATGAGAAGCGCGGCTTCTTCGGCGCTTTCAACCGGGGTTTCGAGCGGCTCACGGCGGGCTACGGCACGCGGGTAACCCGTCTGGTCGGGCGCAGCGGACGGATGATGGCGGCCTTTGCCGCCCTCTGCGCCGTGCTGGCCATCGCCGCCGCCCAGCTGCCCTCCTCTTTCCTGCCAGACGAGGATCAGGGCTACTTCATGACCTCCATCCAGCTGCCGACCGGCGCCACCAGCGAGCGTACTCTTGAGGTGGTCAAGGCCTTCGAGGCTCACGTCGCCTCTCGCGAGGCGCTGGACACCAATCTGGTGGTGCAGGGCTTCAGCTTCTCCGGCGCGGGCCCCAATGCAGCCATGGCCTTCACCATGCTGAAAGATTGGGATCAGCGTCATGGCGCCACGGCCGCCGAAGAGGCGGATCTGGCGCAAGCGGCCATGGCAAACATCCCTGAAGGCACGGTAATGAGCCTGCTGCCGCCGGCCATCGACGAGCTGGGCACCGCCTCCGGCTTCACTCTGTTCCTACAAGACAGAGCCAATCGGGGGGAAGCCGCGCTGCTGGCCGCCCAGGCACAACTGCTGGCGCTGGCCGCCAACAGCAAGGTGGTCAGCGATGTCTTCCCGGACAATCTGCCCCCCGGCGAGAGCATTCACCTCGAGATCAACCGGCAGAAGGCCGAGGCCATGGGGCTCTCGTTCACCAGCGTGAGCAGTACCCTGTCGACCGCGATGGGGTCGCTCTACGTCAACGACTTCCCCAACGGCGGGCACATGCAACAGGTCATCCTGCAGGCCGATGCGCCAACGCGCATGCAGCTCGATGACGTGCTCGGCCTGCGGGTACGCAATGCCAGCGGCGGCATGGTGCCGCTACGGGAGGTGGTGACATCGGTATGGCGCGAATCGCCGCAACAGATGATGCGTTTCGATGGCTTCCCCGCCGTGCGTATTGCCGGGGGGGCAGCGCCCGGCATCTCCAGCGGAGCGGCGATGGCGGAGATGGAGCGTCTGGTGGCGCAATTGCCGCAAGGCTTCGCCCTGGCCTGGACGGGACAGTCGTTGCAAGAGCGCCAGTCGGCCGAGCAGGCCCCCCTGCTGATGCTGCTGTCGGCGCTGGTGGTCTTCCTGGTACTGGCGGCGCTCTACGAGAGCTGGTCGATCCCGCTCTCGGTGATGCTGGTGGTGCCGCTGGGGCTGCTCGGTGCCGTCGCCGCCGTGGTACTGCGCGGCATGCCCAACGACGTCTTCTTCAAGGTGGGCATGATCACCATCATCGGTCTGTCGGCCAAAAACGCCATCCTTATCGTGGAGTTTGCGCGCCAGTTGCACGGCGAAGGGCGCTCGCTGCTTGATGCGGCTGTGACTGCCGCCCGCCTGCGTCTGCGCCCCATTCTGATGACGTCGCTGGCCTTCACCCTCGGTGTGGTGCCCTTGATGCTCGCCAGCGGCGCCAGCGCGGAGACCCAGCACGCCATCGGCACCGGCGTGTTCGGCGGCATGATCAGCGGCACCCTGCTGGCCATCTTCTTCGTGCCGGTCTTTTTTGTCTTCATCATCGGGGCGCAGGAGCGCCTGCAAGCCTGGCAGACCCAACGAGTGCACAGGGGGGAGCAATAATGCCAGTGGTATAGCGCCTTTTCCTGCTCTACGGCCTGAACAAGGGCTGCCAAACAGCCAGGGTTGAGGTCAGCGCAGCCAACCCCCATTTATTTATCATTACGGAGTAGTCAATCCATGTTCTCTGATACTCAACGCCGCTGGCTGGTACTGCTGGCCGTCATGCTGGCCTTCCTGCCGGTGGTCATCGACATGACCATATTGCACATAGCCGTGCCTTCGCTGGCCCAGGCCCTAGGCGCATCCGCGACCGAGGTACTGTGGATCATCGATATCTATCCGCTACTGATGGCGGGGCTTCTGGTGCCCATGGGTACACTGGCGGACCGCATCGGCAACCGGCGTCTGCTGCTCACCGGGCTTGTCATCTTCGGGGTCTCCTCCCTGCTGGCCGCCTTTGCGCCGACGCCCGCCACGCTCATAGGCGCACGGGTGCTGCTGGCCCTGGGGGGCGCGATGATCATACCCTGCGTGCTTGGCACCATACGTCGCACCTTCGAAGACAAGGATGAGCGCGCCATGGCGCTGGGTCTGTGGGGCATGGTCGGCGCTGCGGGGGCGGCCCTCGGGCCGCTGATTGGCGGTGCGCTGCTGGCGCACTTCTGGTGGGGATCTGCTTTTTTGATCAATGTCCCCGTCATGCTGGTCGTCGCGCCCCTGGTGTTCCTCCTGCCGCGAACCGAACAGACGACACCGGGTAGCTGGGGTCTGGGCCAGGCGCTGCTGCTTATCACCGGCATGCTGGCGTTGGTGTACGGCATCAAGGCGGCCGTCGGCACCACTCATTCTTCGGGGATTGCACTCGCCGCTGCACTGGGTGGTGCCGGGCTGCTGGCCCTGTTCGCGCGCCTGCAATTGCGCTCGGCCACCCCCATGCTGGATCTGTCGCTCTTCTCGCGCCCGGCAATCCTCGCGGGGATGATGATGGCGTTGGTGGCAACGGGCGCCCTGGCTGGCGTCGAACTGACCCTGGCACAGGAGCTGCAATACGTGCTGGGCAGAACGCCGCTGCAAGCCGGCATCTTCATGATCCCCATCATGGCCGCAGCCGCCGTGGGCGGCCCGGTGGCGGGTTATTTTTCCAACCTCTGCGGTCTGCGCACTGTCGCCAGCTCATCGCTGGCATTGTCAGCGGGGGCCTTGTGCTATCTGGCGCAGGTGGACTTTCACCACCCCGGTTTCTGGGTACCGGCCATGCTGGCCCTGCTGGGACTGACGCTCAGCATCGGCCTGACGGCCTCCTCCATTGCCATCATGGGATCGGTGGAGGCAGACAAGGGGGGAGCCGCGGGCTCGCTGGAGGCGACTGCCTACGAGCTGGGTACTGGGCTTGGGATCACCTGCTTCGGCGTCTTCATGTCCGATGTGTTCAGCCGCGCGATCCTGCTTCCTGCCACCCTGACCGAGCAACAGAGGGAGAGTGCCATGCGCTCCATCGGCGACAGCTATCTCGTCGCCCAGACGCTGGCGGAACCTCAGGCAACAGCGCTCATCGAGGCAGCGAAAGCCGCATTCTCGGCAGCTCATTCGACCTTGTTGATGACATCTGCGGGGCTGACTGGCTGCCTTGCCGTGCTGGTCTTCATCATGCTTGGGAGCTATCGAAGACAAAGCTAAATGAATAAAGAACCAATGCCGACTAACGCAGTGAATTTCGTTCATGTTTGATGGACATTGCTACGACTCGATTAAAAACCTTTGTTCACATAAATGTAGTGTTCAACTAAATCCGGGCACCCTCTTCGGCTCATTTTCGATCACCGTTGACGACTATTCATCCTCGCATTCATACGAACGCCGCCAGCTGTTGTCCTCCAATAGGGTCACTACGGCTCACGCTAATGGACCCGCTGACTTTCTATCGCGGAAACCACGGACTATCCAGCTCCCTGGGCCGTCTCTTTTTGAGTGCATGTTCTCGATATTGATTGCGTCAAGTCATGTTTTGGGTCGGCTGGAACGAGAACAAGATTGATAACCTACAATGTGAAATCGAAATCAAACAAGATAATTCCATCAGCCGAAGTTGCATGATAACCCATGATCCTCCCCTCTAATCACCAAGACAGTTTCGCTGATCACCCAACTCAACCACAAAAGCATAACCACTGAATAAAAATTAATTATTTGGTTAAAAATCAAAAGATTAAAAAATATAGCATAAAGGGGACGAATAATAACTCATAAATCAATAAAGGTTTTTATGTGATTTGCAACACAAACTTAGAACCTATCAAAGGATAAATATTGCATTGGAAATCGATTTCAAGAAAATGAGCGCAGTGTGATTTGCCTTGGCATCGATTGCATGGTGGCAGTTTGAGTCTCGACAATTCATCGTGATGGACATTTTCCCATTGATTGGAGTGGTCAGTATGAATGCAACAAAAAAAGGACTTTTAGCAACGTTGATCGCCGCAGCCTTGCTCGGCGGATGTGGCGGTGAAGAGAACATTTCTTCTAGCAACGGCAGTGAAACCCATCCGGGTGAAACGCCTCCTGGTGAAACACCTCCTGGCGGTGAAGATGGCGCATTGTTGCTGTTTGGTGTTGGAGCGAGCGCAAAAGTCACCCCCAATATTCAGTCGGAGAAGGATAACTGGAACCGTCAACCAGTCACGGCTACTCCTGTCGCCATGACCAGCATCAGTGCGGTGCTCATCAACAATGCTGGTACCGATGACACCGCCGATGTGCAGGTAGCCGGTGACGGAGATGGCACCTTCATGCTCAAATCCGCCACCCCTCTGAACCTGAGCAAATACGCCTCCGGTTTCATCGAGTTCCAGCTGCGGACCAAGAGCAAGGTGCCGGAAGTGCTCAATGCCTCCATCGACAACGAGTATCCCAACCGCAGCAGCCTGCCCATTGCCAGCGCCCTGACCGGTTCCGGCGACTGGGAAACGCTCACGCTGCCCATCAACTGCATGAAGCCCTTCCCCGGTGCCACGGCCATCAACCTCGCCACTGTGGGCACACCGTTCCACCTGGCCACCAAGGAAGCCTTCAACTACGAAATCACCAACATCAAGTACCTGCTCGCCACCTCGGCCAAGCCCGTTGTCGACCCGGTCACCTGTGAAGCGCCTGGCGGCGCTACCGACCCTGGAACCGATCCTGACACCAATCCAGACACAGGCTCCGGCGTCAACAATGCCCCCGCGCTGGTGGCCACCGATGCCGCACTCTACTACTCCGGTGACAAGAGCCAGGCCCAAGACCGCAGCGCTGATTACCCGGCAGCCAGCTTCGGCGGCACCCGGACCGATGAAAACCAGGTCATCACCATGGACCTGCCAGGCAATGGCGCCGCCTTCCTCGGGACCGACAGCGCCAATGGGGATCTCTCCGCCTATCAGGACGGCGTCATGCTGCTCGACCTGAAAGTCTCCAGTTACGGTGACTCCCCCAACATCCAGATCCGCATGGACGGTACCGCAGGCCCAGACTTTGGCACCTTCTTTACCATGGACAGCAACATCGTGCCCGATGACGACACCTGGTACCGCTGCATCCTGCCGGTTGCATCTCTCATTCCGGCGGCCAACACAGGCTCAGTACAAAAGGCGCTCTACCTGAGCGGGGCCTGGGACTCCATGGCCGGTCTGCGCTTCGCCTTCACCAACGTAGCCCTGAAAACAGCCATCCCGGCAGACTTTGACAGCACTCAGCCCTGCCAGCAGATCAAGTGATAACGCATTGAATTTTCGAGAAATCGATTGAAAATACTATTCTACGGATTGGAGCAATAAGATGAAATTGAAGTCACTCGCCTTGTTTGTCGGGGCATGTTGCGGGCTGGCAGTGCCCGCAGTATCGAATGCCGCCGAGAGTTTTGGCTTCCACGGTTATATTCGTGCCGGCTCAATGTTTGACGCCAAGGACAACTTCGCCAAGGCGGGGTACGAATATGAGATGGACAAGACCATGGGGCGCCTGGGCTCCGAGCTGGACAACAGCTGGGAAGCGGGCCTGAACAAGTTGTGGGATCTGGGCGGCAACAAGTCGGTCAACATCCACTTCAAAGTGGAGTCCGATGCCGATAACCTGCAAACCCGTGCAGCGCCTCGCGAAAGCGGTGTGTCAGAAACCTATGTGGAGCTGGGTGGCATCACCCCGACCGGGACCATGTGGGGTGGTCTGCGCTATTACGACCGCGAGAACTACATCTGGACCACCGACTATTTTTACACGGACTACTCGGGGACCGGCGTCGGCATCAAAGCCATGGAGCTGGCAGGCGGTAAGTGGGACTTTGCCTATATCAACAGCAACGACACCAGCCACTCCGATGGCACTGAAGCCACCATGCACACCCTCCACACCAGCGCCCTCTACGGCGCCTGGGACATGGAGATCGCACTCAAGCAGATGCCCAGCAACGAATTCACCGGCGACAACAAGCAATATGCGACCAAGGGGGCAGAAGGAACCGTCATTTATTCCCGCGACGACTTCTTCTTCATGCCGGGCGGCTTCTCCAAGTTCATCGCCCAGGCAGGACGTGGACTGGGTTCAGGCGACTTGCTGGGGGCCAACCTGACCAATACCGCCATGTATCGCAAGGGCTCCCTGTATCAGAAGACACTGCAGGACAAGGCGGATGGCTATGACTATAAACCCTACCAGTCCAAGGTGATGGAAGGCGATAAATCCTATCGCCTCTTCCTCTGGGGTGGCTGGTATGGCGCCAATATTCATCTGCTGCCGACCCTCTCCTACCAGTACAACGACTACGAGCTGGGTGGCCATGACTCCTGGTATGCCGCATCTCTGCGCCCGGTATTCCCGATCAATGAGTTTTTCTCTATCCAAACCGAAATCGGTTATGTGAAAAACAATTTAACCATCGATAGCATCGATCGTGGAAGCACTTCGCACAAGGTCAGTATAGTGCCGACATTTACGGTCAATACAGGCATGGGGCCGTCACCGGAGATCCGCATTCTGACGACCTATGTCGATCACAACAACGAGACCCCCTGGCAGGAAGACCGGGAAGATTTCCTGGTCGGTGTGCAGGCGGACATGTGGTGGTAGGTTAGGTCGCGATACTTATTTTCACTATAATCTCGGGTCCCTTGGGGGACCCGCATTGCATACGAGGAAACACGATGAAGGGAACGAAACAGTGTCTGCCTTTCCTGGTCAGTCTGTTGATGGCCGGGTGCGTCAGTAAAAGCCCGGAGCATCCGCCAAGATCGGCCACCTCCGACTTGCAGCAGCAGCTTCAACATGACCGAGAACAATTGTCGGGCAAAATGGCGATCGCGGCATTCAAGGATCTTCGCTTCCAGCCCTTCGGGCAAGAAAGCCGTTGGGTAAATGTGGGTACTGACAGCCCAGTTTACGCATTCGATTCGGGCAAAAGCTATGTGATGGCATTCTCATTGCCCGCTTTCCCCCAAGCTGCCCGCGTCAAAGTAACCATCCCAATCGACTATACCATTTTTCTGCCCAGCATCCTGTTACTGGACGAGAATCACCACCCCGTTCAAACCATTCCCAGCTCCTCTTTCAGTTATAACGGCCGTTCATTAATTTCAGGACAGAACATCCAGGGAGAATTTACCATTCCGGCCCCCATCGGCAGCGTCCGAGCTGCCTATATGGTGATCTATTCTACTACTCTGGATATGCAAGGCAGCACCAGGCTCAATCCTGACGATCTCCAGCGCGCAATGCAATATGATCGCTCCACGGATGTCGCCCGTCTCATCAATGTGGAAGTGCCCCATTCGGCCACCGGACGATTATATTTGGCACTGGACGCAGAGGCTGCTGTAAATGCGACACCGAACGCAAAAACCATATCGCCCGTGATGATCACAGCAGATAAAGCGCTAGGTGAACTGGATTATTATCAACATATTCGCACTGCGGTTGTGAGCAAAAACTACGAGCAGGCTCTCGCCTGGGTCAAGGCCGCCGAACAGGCCGGTTTTACCAAAGCAAGAGAGGTTTTTTTTGCCGCCCAGCAGTAGTGGGCCCCTCAATCTGAGGCGAAGCATCATTGCTTGTCACCACCAAGGGAAAGGGTTATCCTAACCCGCTGATTTATTGAGAATATATTCTTGTAATATTGGTTATAGCCAAGGGTTTTCACAGTCGAGTACGGAGGGCGGATGTCGAAGTCAGCTCAGGAGAAAAAAGCCACTGTCTATGATATCGCCAGACGAGCCGGTGTCTCGGCAAGCACTGTATCCCGGATATTAAACGGCTCGGCCAAAGTGGCCGCAGATAAACGCCAAGCGGTTGAAGATGCAATTCAGGAATTGAATTTTCGTCCCAACCTTATGGCACAATATCTGAAAACGGGTCAATCCATGACCCTTGGGGTATTGACTCAACATGTAGAGAGTCCATTTTCCAACGAAATGTTGCGTGGTGTTGAACATACCCTTCAGGGCATGGAGTATGTGCCGCTGATTGTCAGCGGTCACTGGAATGCGGAAGAAGAAGTCGAACGGTTGCGCCTGCTGGTAGCTCGTCGGGTCGATGGTCTTATTATTTTGACCGGCCACGTAAATCAACAAACGCTGCTCGAGTTTTCACAGCAAATACCCATTGTTGCCACTGGCCACAATATCATGACCGAGCGGGTACATTCCTTCAGCATCAATAATCGGCTGGGTGGCTACATGGCAACTCGCTATTTATTGGATCTGGGTCATCATGACATCGCCCACATTGTCGGCTTACCGGATCAAAACGATGCCATCGAACGTCATCATGGTTATCGTCAGGCCTTAGTCAGCGCGGGAATCGAATATGATCCATCCTTGGTCATCCAAGGGGATTTCGCCGAGGCTGGTGGCCTGAATGCAGTGAAGAAACTGGTGCAGAGTGGCCGGAAATTCTCAGCCATATTCTGCGCCAACGATCAGACCTGCTACGGGGCTATTTTGGGGCTCAAGCAGTGCGGCTTAAGGGTACCAGAGGATGTTTCACTCATTGGTTTTGATGACCTGCCATTCTCTACCTATTCCAACCCGCCATTGACCACGGTACGCCAGCCCATCTACGAGATGGGGGTCAAAATGGTCAAGACTCTGTTGGGTTTGATCGAGGGCACGGAGCCAAACTCGGACGAACTGCCCGAATTGAGCATTGTGGTGCGTGATACTACACTGCCGTACAAAGGATGAATGTCGACTGGGGGTTTTTCCCTGCGCAGCATCCGCTCAAAGCGGCCTTCGGGCCGTTTTTCTTTTGTCAGCCGCCTGTCCAGCGAGCGACTTGTCCTTGTCGCATCTTCCACCTTGTCTCTCTGACGTAGCACAGACTCCACACACAACCCGGCGTACCTCTTCTACCGGCCCCTCAATACGGCTGGCTCCATAAAACCAGCCAGAGCCTGGCAATGACAACCCGATGACATCTGCCTACAAACCGGCCCTGATGGAAAAAGGCGCCTGAAGGCGCCTTGAAGAGTCTGCTGATCGCTGCGGGGGATTGCCCTGTGGGCGTGTCCACCGTCAAGGCGCAGCGAAGGGAGACTCCGTCCCGATAGCTGTGCTGGTTGCCAGCGTGGGAAGATGCTCGTCCGCCTCACAGAGACGGGCTCTTTTTGCCGTCTTCTGGGGGAGATACCAGCTTGCCAACCCCTGCTGGATGCGCGCGGCGGCGGCTTCCGGCGTCATGGTGCCGAGCACCACGGATTGCGATACCTCCGCAAGCTCTGTGGTAAGCAATGGCTCACCCCGGGTGAGGAACTGCGCCCCCAGACGCAAGGTGGAATCGCAGGTATCCCGCCAGCCCATCATGGTGCTCGCCACCGGTTCCTTGAGCTCGAAGAAGTGGTTGGAGAGGGAGAAAAAACCGGGTACCGAATTGGAGAAACGCTCGGCAAAGTCGGCGCTTGCCATCCACTCCACCAGTTTCAGGGCGGCCTCCTTGTTCGGGCTGGCGGCATTGATGCCGATCCCCATGTCGGTGTGATCGGTGAAATAGCAGGTGTCCCCCTCCCGCGCGACGGGGGGCGGGAAGGCACCAAAATTGACCTTGCCGGTGAACTGGGCCAGCGACCAGGAGCCCGCCACTATCATGGCGGCCTTGCCCGCAGCAAAGGCATCCACCGCCTGTGCTTCGGTGGCATCGGCAGGATGGTCCCCTATGTAGGGCCGCCAGCTCGCCAGCTCACGAAACGCCGCCACATAAGGGGCATCGGTCACTCGCGCCTGACCGTTGATCAGCGCCAGGCGGCCATCTTCCCCATGCCAGTAATTGGGACCGATATTCTGATAACCAAGCTCGGAGACCACCCAGCTGTCGTGAGCCGCCAGTGCCAGCGGCAGATAGCGGCCATCCTGCTTCACCTTCTCCAGCACGGCGAAGAAGTCGGCACGGGTTCGCGGCAGTGTCAGCCCAAGGGCGTTGAAGATATCGACATTGAAGTAGAAACCCTGGATCACGGAGGCAATGGGCAGGCAGAAGGTCTGGGCCCCGGAGTCGGTCTGCCAGGCGGCCTTGGCAAAGCTCGGGAAGTTCTCCATCCCGGGCAGGTCCGTCAGATCCAGCAGATGCCCCTGCTGGAACAGCCGCAGGGACTGATCATAAGGGCGGCAAGTGATGAGATCCCCCGCCTTCCCCGCCGCCAGCCGCTCGGCAAGCTCCCGATCGTAATCCGCCGAGCGCTGCGAATGCAGCTTAAGGGTGATCTCGGGATGGATCGCCTGAAAACGGGGCAGAAACTGCTCCTTCCAGAGCGCCTCGTCATCCACGCGCCAGGTTTCCAGCACCAACTCCTGGGATACCGCCGCCGTACTCAGCCCCCAGACCAGCAGGGCACTCACAGATTTCCACATCGCCTCTCTCCTACACCTTGAAACGGGCCACCAGACTCTGCTGCTGGCTGGCCAGCCCCGACAACACCTCACCACTGCTCGCCGACACCCTGGAGGCCTGCTCGGTCTCGTGAGCTACGTCGGCGATGGCCGCCACGTGCTGGGCCACTCCCTGACTCACCGAAATCTGCTCGGCAGCGGCATAAGCCATGTGATCCGCGATCTCCTTGATTGCCTCCATACGCGAAGCAATCCCCGTGAGGGCACTCTCAACATCCCGAGTCTGCTGCACACTCTGCTCAGTCTGCTCATGGCTCTGGGCCATCACGTTCGCCACATCGCGGGCGCATCCCTGCAGGTTATCGATCATCACCTGGATCTCCTGGGTCGCCCCTTGTGAACGGGTAGCCAGCGCCCGCACCTCCTCGGCCACCACGGCAAAACCACGCCCAGCCTCCCCAGCACGGGCCGCTTCGATGGCCGCATTGAGGGCCAACAGGTTGGTCTGTTCAGCCATGCCACGGATCACCTCAAGAATATTGCCAATGTTGTTGCTGTAGCCTTCGAGCTTGCGGGTGATAGCCATGGCCCCGGCGATGCCGGTCGCCAGCTGTTCGATGCCATCCCGGTTGGCCTGCATCAGATCGCGTCCGCGCCGGCTCTCGTCATTGGCTTCACCCACCTCCCGACGAACATGATCGCTCGAGCGCGCTACCTCGGTGGCACTGGTTTCCAACTCGAAGATGGCGGCCGCCACCTGATCGGTCTGGGCCTTCTGCTCCTGCACCTGCGACATCACCTGCTCGCCGATCTCCGCGGTTTTACGCGTCTCGCTCACCAGGTGCTCAGACCCAGTCTGGACCTCCATCAAGAGCATCTTAGTGTGGTGGGCCAGCTGGTCGATGGAGTTCGCCACCTCACCAAGCTCGTTCCTGGCCGGGTAGCGAACCCGTAGTGTCATGTCCCCTTGTGCCATCAGACCGAGGACGCGATTGATCCGCACCAGCGGCACCTGGATGCTACGGGCCGTACTCCAGGCGACAATAATGGCGATGAGTACGGAACACAGGGCCACCACCACGATCCAGGTGCGGGCGCTGTCAACCGCGACGTCGGCACTCAGCCTGTCCTCCCGCATGCTCTGGTTGCTGATGGCAATGAGCATGTCCAGGGTTTCCCCCAGTTGCTGGCTCTGCGCCTCCTGCTTTTCACGCAAGCCATGGAGTTGCTGACTGATTTGCTGGTGGCGTACCAGGGTGGCGATCAGCCCCTTGTCGCCAAATACCAGCTGGGGGATGCGCGCCACATGGCGGGTGAACCTGACCTTGACGTCATCAGGGACAACAATCCGATCCAGACGCTGGTTCGCAATGTCGATGTCTTTGGCCAGAACCGCCTGCAGCGCCACCAGATCCGTGTTGCCGTCGGCACGCAGGATCAGCTTGAGATCCCGTGCAATACCGCTGGTGATGAGCTCCGCCTTGTTTTGCAAAGAGCGCCGCCCCGCCGTGTAACGCACCAGCAGGTCCGCCGCCGAACGGTAGTTGTCGTCCAGGTGCAGAAGCTCGCCCCGCATCCGTGAGAGCACCCGCTCCAGCTCGACCGACTCTTCGTGCAGGCTCATCAACTGCTCAGAGATGGTAAAAAGCCGAGGGGCCTGGTCGGTGACCCGGGCGAGTTGCCGCTCACTCTCGGTATCGAGTGTCAGGGCCGCGAATGCCTTGATGTGCTGCTCATAGCGGACCTTGTCATGGGTAAAACGCTGGCGGGACTGGGGGAACGTCGACGTATCCCTGATGGCGAGATGCGCCAGGCTGTCCCTGTCAGCCATCAGCAAGGCGGCGCGCAGCCGGCTGGCGGTCAGGGCCTGAGGCGTCGCCTCCTCGGTCACCTGCTGGAAACGACCGTGAATAGAGGTCGTCTTCAGGTAACTGATGGCCCCGAGCAATAGCAACAGGACCAGCAGCAGCGTAAAGCCCAATCTGATCCGCTGTACGATCGACATCCTTTTCTCCCACCTCTCCCTCCGCATCGGGGCGGAGCCGGTTATCAAGGCACCAGGAGCCCGACAGGCATCCTGGTGCATCTGGCTGACGGCTTATCGACTCAACCTGCCCTGGCAATCGAGCCTGACCACTTCCCCTGAGGCCCCCAGCAGAGAAGCCGGTACCCAGCGTACGGTCGCTATGTCGATGCGCGCCTGTCCACTTGTGCCCAGGATGAAGGGGGTATTGACCTTTGCGAAGTCCATGCCCTCTTCGAGGCAGCGCAGGGGCAGACTCAGGGTCACCCACTTCTGCGGGGGCAACTGGCGCAAGGCCGGAGCAATCTCGATGGACTTGCCGCAGGGCCAGCCACACTGCAGCCCCAGCGTCATGTCCCCCGCTGGTGCCTGCTGCACCCGCAGCGTCACCTGCAGCCCGCTTTCGCCCTTCAGGTAGGTGCGACGATCCGCCCCCTTGACCTGGGTGGTCTGCAACTGGATCGTGGCCCCGGAGTCGACACCCGGCTTGTCCGCCCCGAGGAAGGTGACCGCTCGCGCATCCTGCTGGCGCAGGTAGTCGATGGGCTGAACCTTGATGAAGGTCATCTCGGTCACGCTGTTGCCGGAGACTTCAGTCCCCGTCCAGTTGCTGGCATCCCCCATGCGCAGACGGTGTTCTTCACCCGCCTTTGGCCCGAACAGCTCGAGCACCTTGTCAGCGGCGCTCAGTTTGGCGGGGTCGCTCTCGTTGCAGCCGAAGGTTCGTTTATCCAGGGTCAGGGTATTGAGGTTGCTGACCCGGGCCGCCACAGGGGAAGGCTTGCCATAGCTGAGCCCGTAGCCATAGGGGAAAAGCGGTGCGTACTCACCCGCTGGATCCTGCTCGAAGGTTGGGCGCTGCCAGCCCGGGATATGTGTGGGCGTGCGATTGATGGTGGTGGCGCACTTGCTGAAGGGCCACGAGAAGGAGAGGCGTCCCTGGAAGTCATGGGCCACCTTGCCCTTAGCATCCTTGAACAGCAGATCGGTGATCCCCTCCCCCTCGGTGCCCGGCAACCAGGCGGCGACAAAGGCGGAAGAGAGATTGATCTCCTCATTGACGTAGAGCGGACGTCCGGAGAAAAGCACGGTCACCACGGGGATGCCGGCCGCCTTCAGTCGCTTGAGGGTCAACAGATCCTCGTGATAGCTGCTCTTGAGATCCCCATAGGCAAGGGTCTTGTTGTCAGGAATATCGCCGAACCACTCGGCATAGGGATCCTCCCCCATGACCAGGATGGCGACATCGGGCTTGGCTCCCGCAAGCTCACCGGATCCCGTGCTCACCTGCACATGATCCGCACCGACGGTGGCGGTCACCGCATCCAGTACGCTCTGGGCACCGGGGAAATCACCGCGCCCGTTCTCGCTGCCTTGCCAGGTCAGGCTCCAGCCCCCCACCTGCTTGCCCAGATCGTTGGCGGCGCTCCCAGCCACCAGCACCCGGCTCTGCCGGCTCAGGGGCAGGATCCTGCCCTCGTTCTTGAGCAGCACCAGCGACTTGCGTACCGCCTCCCGGGCCAGCGCCTTGTGCGTCACTGCACCAAGTTCACTCTGTTTGCCCGCCAGCTCACGGGCCGACGGCATGGGTTTCTCCCACAGCCCGGCCCGCATCTTGACCCGCAGGATACGCGTCACGGCATCGTCGATCCGGCTTATCGGGATCTGCCGGCTCGCCACGCCATCGAGCAGGCTCTGGCGAAACTCCATCCAGTCCTTGCGCGCCGTGACCATGAAGATGTCGACCCCGGCCAGCACCGCAGGCAGGCAGCTCCCCATGGTACAACCGGCGATCTCGCTGTGACCGTTCCAATCAGAGACGACAAGGCCATCAAAGCCCATCTTGCCCTTGAGCACGTCGGTCAGCAGATAGCGGCTGCCGTGCAGCTTGCCATTGTACTCAACCCCGTCTTCTGGCAGCACGTCGCGGTTGAGCTCGTTGTGCCAGCTGTTGAACGAAGCCATGACCACCTGGGCACCGGCATCCAGCCCCGAGAAGTAGCCCACCGCGTGCAGGTTGCGCAGGTCCTCTTCCGAATAGAAGTTCTGACCCCGGTCGACCCCGTTCAGGGTACCGCCGTCCCCCACGAAGTGTTTCACGTTCGAGATGACATGGCGCTGGCCGCGCAGATCCGTCGCGGAACCTTGCAGGCCACGCACCATCTCGCCGGCATAGTGATAGACGATGGCGGGATCTTCGGAATAGCCCTCATAGGTCCGGCCCCAGCGATCATCCCTCGGCACCGCCACCGTCGGTGCGAAGGTCCAATCCAGCCCGGTGGCGGCCACTTCCCGCGCCGTCACCTGGCCGATACGGTAGATGAGATCCGGATCCCGCGCCGCCCCCAGGCCGATATTGTGCGGGAACAGGGTCGCCGCGAAGACGTTGTTGTGGCCGTGCACCGCATCGGTCGCCCACATGAAGGGGATGCGATACCCCCTGCCCTCAAAGCCCGCTTCCGCCGCCTGCCAATAGGTGTCGGCCTGGAGTGCCCAGTCCTGGGCCGACGCGTGTTTGTTGTTGCCGGGCCAGCCCCCCCCCCCGTTGAGGACGGAGCCAATCTTGTAGCGCGTCACCTCCTCAGGTGTCACTTCACGAAAGTCGGGCTGGATCATCTGGCCAACCTTCTCCTCCAGGGTCATCCGGGAGAGCAGAGCCTGGATCTGGCGCTCCATCCCCTCGTCCCTGGCAATGGCGCTGTGGATCTGCGGCCAGGTGGAAAAATAGGGCATGGTCGACAACTCATCCGCCATCCCGGCACTCCAGATGCCGCACCCCACGAATAGGCAGGTCATAGACCTGGTGAGACCTGTAGTTTTACGCATTTTCCTTATGACTCTCCGGATATTCTCATTCATCGCCTGACGCATCGATCATGGGGTCCGCCTTGAAAAACAGCCCAAATATGAAATCGATTGCAAGAATATTTAATGGTAAACAGAAATCTCCTCACCATTCCAGCAGTATCTTTACCCTGCCACGGTAAAAATCCCACCGAGAGAGTAAATAGTGATGTAGCTCACAAAGATAAGACTGTTTCTCGCCAGCAAAATATCCAGGAGGGGATGGAGCACACGGAAAAGCACCATGATAGAAAAAGCAATAAAATTATAAACATATAGTGTATTTTTCATCTCATGCCACTGCATATTTTACCGAGAATGGCACCCATTTGGTTAAACTGGCGGGAAATAAAGAGAGGATGATAAGGATTCAATAGAATTCAAATCTCGTAGATCTACATATCAATAAACGAAAATTTGTAGCCCACATCACAGTTCATAAAGGCAAACTTGATTTGCCACAAACTTTACTATTACCTAATTCATGAAATCGATTTCCACTCAAGGGTTGTATGTAAGTCTTGACAGTGAAATGCGGGTAGCAGGATGACTCGGTCATTTTCAGCGCGAGTGCGAAAATCGACACCATTATTTCCGTCTGTGATCAAAGAGGTAACAATGAAAACATCTCAGCTTAGTGCCCTGACGCTTGCCATGTCTTGCGTCATTGGCTTGCATGGCTGCTCCCTGCCCAGCGCAGGAGCATCTGGTTCAGCTACCTCCTCGGCATCTGCCGGGCCTGTGGGTGAATTGCTGACCAATGGGGGCTTCCAGGGAACCGATGGATGGTGGACGGCCGGGGGGACCCTGAACGCCGAGAACCAGATGGGCTGTATCACCTTCACCGAGTCGGGATCCAATCCCTGGGATGTCATCCTGGGCCAGTCCAATCTCGGCCTGGTGCAGGGGCAAACCTACAAGCTCCATTTCACTGCCATGGCCAAGAGCGACATCAACGTCAAGGCCCTGATCCAGCATGATGGCGCCCCCTACACCAACCATATGGTGCAGGACCTCGCCCTCAGCAGCACACCCAAACCTTTCGACATCCAGTTCACGCCCTCCTCCACGGACGAGAAGACCCAGTTTCAACTCCAGATGGGCACCCAGACACCGACCACCGTCTGCATCGGTGAAGCAACGCTCTCGGGTCCATCCCTGGTCAAGAAATCTGATCTGGCCAGCGTGCGCGTCAACCAAGTCGGCTACCTGAGCAAGGCATTGAAACGTGCGACCATCGCCACCGACAGTAAGGACTCGCTCCCCTGGACCCTGCGCAATGCCCAGGGTGAGGCCATCGCCGAAGGCAAGACCACACCCTTTGGCCTGAATGCAGCATCCGGCGAGAACGTACAGATTGCCGACTTCAGTCAGGTCACCACCCCGGGCACCGGCCTGGTACTGGAGGTCGCCGGCCAGAAGAGTCATCCATTCAGCATCGGCGATGACATCTATCACACCATGAAATTCGATGCCCTCTCCTTCTTCTATCAGCAGCGTAGCGGCATCGACATCGAGGCCAAATATGTCCAGCGCCCCGATCTCGCTCGCCCGGCAGGACACAAGCCCGAGAAAGTGACCTGCTTCAACAAACAGGATGCCAAGGGCAACCAGTGGCCAGGTTGTGACTTCACGCTGGATGTGACCGGCGGCTGGTACGACGCTGGCGATCAGGGCAAGTACGTGGTCAACGGCGGCATCTCGGTATGGACCTTGATGAACCTCTATGAGCGAGAGCAACTGGCGCAAGAGGGTGACAAGAGCGCCTTTGCCGACGGCAAGGCTAAAATCCCGGAACAGCACAACGGCCACAACGATCTGCTGGACGAATCCCGCTGGATGATGGAGTTCTTCCTCGCCATGCAGGTACCCGAAGGCAAGAAGGCCTGGGTACCGGTAGGAGATCAGTCCAAGCAGCTCGACAGCCTGAAACTGACCGAGATCGATGCCTCAGGCATGGTCTTCCACAAGGTCGCCGATGAAGCCTGGACCGGGATGCCGCTCCCGCCCCACAAGGATCCACAACCCCGTTTCCTGAGCCACCCCAGCACGGCTGCGACCCTGAACCTGGCTGCCACCGCAGCCCAGTCTGCTCGCGTATGGAAAGATCTGGATCCGGCCTTCGCACAGCGCAGCCTACAGGCAGCCGAACGAGCCTGGAAGGCGGCCAACCGCCATCCGGACGTCTATGCCTATGACAACTTTGTGGGATCCGGTCCCTACGATGACACCAACCTGAAGGACGAATTCTACTGGGCTGCCGCCGAGCTATTTACCACCACCGGCAAATCCGAGTACAAGCAGGCCGTCCAGCAGTCCCCTCTCTATATGGCCGCCCCCAAGGGGGATCGCAGCGCAAGCGGTGATCTCTACTGGCAGGATCTCAGCAGCGCAGGGACCATCACGCTGGCCATGGTGCCTAACAAACTGGGCAAACAGGAAGTGGAGAAGGCGCGCGCCGCTATCATCGCCGCCGCCGACGGCTACCAGAAGAGCGTGGCGACAGAGGGTTACCTTATCCCCTATCAGGCCACCGAATACCCCTGGGGCTCCAACTCCAACCTGATGAATCGCAGCATCTTCCTCGGGTTGGCCCATGACTTCACGGGGGAGCGCAAATACCTGCAGGCCATGTCCGATGCCATGGACTATGTGCTGGGCCGCAACCCCCTCGACCAGTCCTATGTGTCGGGCTACGGCAGTCGTCCGCTGAAGAATCCGCACCACAGGTTCTGGGCACACCCAGCTGATCACGCGTCCCCCCTGGTTCCGCCAGGAGTAATGTCTGGGGGCCCCAACTCCATCAACTTCAGCGATCCCGTTGCATCCACTATGAAAGGGAAGTGCACCGGCCAGACCTGCTGGAAAGACGAGATAGGAGCCTGGACCCTGAACGAAGTTACCATCAACTGGAATGCTCCCTTCTTCTGGGCTGTCAGCGTGCTGGATGAAGGCGGATTAACCCGTTAAGTGCGCTCCCGATGCTCCGTCACCATGGCGGAGCATTTTCCCCTCCCGACCTTGTCCCTATGCAGATATCGGGCCTGTGTCTATCTTTTTCCCCATCTCCCATCAATGCAAACGCCACAGGGCGAATAGATAAGTGGCCGCAAACTCTTGCGTCCCTCCCTTATCCACAGCCTTTACGACAAAGTTATGCCTTCTGAGTGCTTCTCATCCACCTTTGGGCGCTGCTGATTTTCTACCGTAATACCGCAATACGGCAGCCGCGCAGAGCAATCTCTCCTGCGATGCAATACAGTGCTACATACAGGTAGATGAGCCCGTGCCAGTACCTGGAGTCGATACTGTCATCATCCCTTCGGGCTTACGGCAAGGTTAGGTCAACGCCTCCATCGGCGCAGGGCTTTGCCCTAGGTCTGCGAGCTTCTGCAATGAAATCTTGCAACCATCTCACATCTGAAAGGTCTCCCTATCCCCAACATGGTCCAGAAAAGGCCCCTAGGCCATGACGAGACCTGCCATCAGGGCGGAGTAACCATCAGCAGAGAGCGGTAAAGCACAGGACATCATGGAGGCGGGTATCTGTTGGGGCTTTCAACATCAATGCACCGCGGGAAGAGTACACTCTGCATCTTGTGGAGCCTGCCCAGCAGGTGTTGGGTAGGCATAAAAAACCAATAAGCATGAAATCGATATTTCAAAATAAAAGCCCAGCAAAAACTCGATCAAACCCATCAACAAAAAAACAAAAAACACTTCATTTTCAATAGAGTGAACGCCATGATCGCTCACAAACACAACTCAACAAGTGATCGACATCACAATTGCAAAAGCTCAAATGTGAAATCGATTTCCCAAATTATTAGGTCGATCTATAGTGAGTTCAATTTAATAACTGAGGAATGATCATGAAAAAAATCATGCTGTGCTGCTCTGCCGGGATGTCCACCAGCCTGCTGGTGAAAAAAATGCTGGTAGAAGCCGAAAAACGGGGCCTGGCTGCCGAGATCAAGGCTTTTGGCGCATCAGAGTTCGATGATCAGATGCCGCTCTACCAGGTGGTCTTGCTAGGGCCACAGATCAAGTACATGCAACCTGAATTACAAGCCAAGGCAGCCGTTCATGGTGTCAAGGTACAACCCATCGACATGATGGATTACGGCATGCAGCGCGGTGACAAGGTGTTGGATTACGCCCTGTCCCTGATTGGTTAAGCGTGCTCACAAGGAAGGACACACACAATGAGTTCACTCTATGGGATGCTGGTCAAGTTGATCGAACAACGGATCGGCCCATTGGCAGGAAAACTGGGCCAGCAACGCTATGTTCTGGCCATCCGTGACGGCTTCATTGCCGCGCTGCCGTTCATGATCGTCGGCAGCTTTATGCTAGTCTTCATCTTCCCCCCCATCTCCAGCGAAACCACCTGGGGCTTTGCCAGAGCTTGGCTAGATTTTTCCAACACCTATCGTGCCGAACTCATGTTGCCCTTCAACATGAGCATGGGACTGATGACGGTCTTCATCTCGGTGGGCGTCGCATCCAGCCTGGCCAAGCAATACTCCCTGGACCCCATCACCACGGGCCTGCTCTCCCTGATGTCGTTCATGCTGGTGGCGGCGCAATATAAAGACGGCACCATCTCCACCCAGTATTTCTCCGGTCAGGGCATCTTTACCGCTCTCATTTGTGCCATCTATTCGACCGAGGTCTACGCCTGGCTCAAGCGCAACAACATCACCATCCGTCTGCCCGAGCAGGTCCCGATGGGGGTGGCGCGCTCCTTCGAGGTACTGATCCCGGTCCTGGCGATCATCCTGACCTTACACCCCTTCAACATGCTGCTGCAGGAAACCACAGGCATGATCCTGCCCGAGGCGATCATGGCCATGCTCAAACCGCTAGTGGCGGCTTCCGACAGCCTGCCTGCCGTCTTGCTGGCGGTGCTGTTGTGCCAGATCCTATGGTTTGCCGGCATCCACGGCACCATGATCGTCACCGGCATCATGAACCCCTTCTGGATGGCAAACCTGGCCAGCAACCAGGCCGCACTAGCCGCAGGTCAGGCCATTCCTCACACCTTCCTGCCCGGTTTCTGGGATCACTTCCTGTTCATCGGCGGCGTGGGATCCACCTTGCCACTGGCATTCCTGCTGATGCGCAGCCGTGCCGTGCACCTGCGCACCATAGGACGAATGGGCGTGGTCCCCGGGTTCTTTAACATCAACGAACCGATCCTGTTTGGTGCCCCCATCATCATGAACCCGGTCTTCTTCCTGCCCTTCATCCTGGTGCCGGTGATCAACGCCATCCTGGCCTGGTTTGCCGTGGATCTGGGTCTGGTTGAGAAGGTCGTGATGCTGACCGCATGGACCACGCCGGCCCCCATCGGCGCCTCCTGGGCGACCAACTGGGCCTTCAGTCCGGTCATCATGTGCTTCATCTGCATGGGGATCTCCGCCCTGATGTATTACCCCTTCGTGCGGGCTTACGAACGCACCCTGCTCAAGCAGGAAGCCGAGACGGCTGAAGCGGAAGAAGCCGCCAGATCAGAAAAAGCAGACACAATCACACCGATTCAGAGTCAGGCGTAAGCACCCGGCGTGCGGGCGCCACGCCGCCTGCACGCCGGTCATCAAGAGGAAACTGCAATGCAATATACATTCCCCGAAGGCTTCTGGTGGGGTAGCGCCTCGTCGGCCGCACAATCGGAAGGGGCTGCCAACGTGGGCGGCAAGGCACCGACCATCTGGGATCACTGGTTCGAGACGGAGCCACATCGTTTCCACGGTCAGGTAGGCCCAGCCAACACCTCCACCTTCTACGATCGTTATCGTGAAGACATCGCATTGATGGAACAGATTGGCCACAACAGCTTCCGCACATCCATCTCCTGGGCCCGGTTGCTGCCGGATGGCCACACCGTCAACCAGGAGGCCGTCGACTTCTACAACAAGGTTATCGATGAGCTGCTGGCCAAGGGGATCAAACCCTTCATCGGCCTGTTCCACTTCGACATGCCGATGTACTGGCAGGAGCAGGGGGGCTGGGAGAGCCGCGAAACCGTGGCGGCTTATGCCGAGTACGCAGAGCTCTGCTTCAAACTGTTCGGTGATCGCGTCGCCTGCTGGATGACCTTCAATGAACCAGTGGTGGTGGTGGAAGGTGGTTATCTGTATGACTTCCATTACCCGAACCAGATGGACTTCAGACGGGCAGCCCAGGTGGCTTATCACATGATGCTGGCCCACAGCCTGGCGGTGAAGCGTTATCGAACACTATCCCTGCCCGGCCAGATCGGCATTGTCCTGAACCTGACCCCCTCATATCCGCGCTCTTCAAACCCGGCGGACTTGAAGGCCTCGTTCATTGCTGACCTGTTCTTCAACCGCGCCTTCCTCGATCCTGCGGTGAAGGGAGTTTATCCCCAGGAGCTGATCGATATCCTGCGCGAACACGATCAGATGCCCGTGGTGCAAAGCGGCGACTGCGAACTGCTGGCCGCCGGCAAGATCGATCTGCTCGGCATCAACTATTACCAGCCGCGGCGAGTGAAGGCACGCATGACGGCCATCAACCCGGACTCCCCTTTCCTGCCTGACTGGTTCTTCGAGAATTACGAGATGCCAGGCCGCAAAATGAACCCTTATCGTGGCTGGGAAATATATGAGCGCGGTATTTATGACATATTGATCAACCTGCGCGACAACTATGGAAATATTCCAAGCTATATCTCCGAAAATGGCATGGGTGTCGAAGGGGAACACAGATTCATTGGTGAAGATGGTCAGGTAAAAGACGACTATCGTATCGACTTCATTCGTGGCCACCTCCAGTGGATTCATACCGCCATTGCTGAAGGAAGTAATTGCCGTGGTTATCACCTGTGGACCTTTATTGACAACTGGTCCTGGATGAATGCCTACAAGAACCGCTATGGATTCATCAGCCTTGATTTGGAAAGCCAGCAGCGCACCATCAAGAAAAGTGGTGAATGGTTCGCCAACGTCTCTCGTAATAATGGATTTTAAGGAGTCATAAATGATGGATCTTGAAGAAGCAGTCATGGGCATCATCGTCAATGCCGGTCAATCTCGCAGTCTCTGTTTCGAAGCCCTGCGTCAGGCTCGTGCTGGCCAGTTCAGCGAAGCGGATGCCTTGCTGCTCCAAGCCACCGACGCAGGGAAGGCTGCCCATGCCGTACAAACCAAACTGATTGAAGCCGATGAGGGCGAAGGCAAGACCAAGATGACACTGGTCATGGTACATGCTCAGGATCACCTGATGACCTCCATTCTGTGCCGCGAACTGGCCACCGAACTGGTCGAGATCTATCGCCGCCAAGCCAGCTGATTTTAACTCATCGGATCGGGAGTCCGTGCTTTTGCCACCGTTATATACGGTGGCTTTTTTATTCTGGTTATACCAACCAGCCGTCATGTATTTCATACCTTTTCAGGAAATTTCAAAAATATGAAACTGTCATGACGCGATACCAGTATAAGTTTCAATATATGTTAATGGCTATTCTTATGCTGCTTGTAGTCATCAATAAAACACTCATTAATAAACACACAGGAATGTGGATAATATGCGTAAACTTGGACTGATGTCAGTATTGCTGATGGCGGGAGGATTATATTCCACTCAGGCATCGGCATGGTGGTGGAGCAATCAGGATTGGCAGGTCTCTGATGGTTGGCGTAATGGAGGGTCAGAATTCGACTGCACCTGGCGCGCCGCCAACGTCTGGATGGAGTCCGGCATGGCCATCCTCCATGCGAAATCCGACAAAGGAAACAAGAGCTGCGCTGAGCTGCGAACCTACAACTACACCCGCAAGGGTCGTTATGAGGTGCAGATGCAGGCAGGATCGGTGCCCGGCACCATCAGCTCCTTCTTTACCTATACCGGAGATGCAGGCACCAGCTCTCACTATGAAGTCGACATCGAGCTGATGGGGGGCACCAACCTGCTCCATACCAACGTCTGGATCCAGGGGCGTCAGTATCCTCAAGACATCGATTTAGGCAAGTACGGCATGTCAATCTGGAATATGGAGCGCTACGCCTTTAATATCGATGCAGCGGGTGTCACTTGGCAGGTGTTCAGCCGCACCCAGAACAAATGGGTGAGCGTACGTCGCGAGAGCCGCCCCGTCACCAGCTGGATGCAGACGTTTGTGAATAACTGGATCAGCGCCAACCCGAGTTTCCCGCCCAGCTCCTACAACGGCCAGCCCGCCTACGCCAAATACAAGTACGCCAATGTGACTCCCTGGGAGTGATGGCTGACTGATATATACAAGGTGAAACTCTTCTACTTCAGGAATCACCCATTCATCAACACATCGCCTGAGACTAATGAGCTGCAGAGCATGCTTTATAGACTAAGTGTCAGGAAGGGGTAAGGGAGAATCTGTAAGCTTCTTTTACATCAAGTACAACGAAGAGAAGTACTGCTGGATGTCCAAAGTAGTTCAACGAGACAGTATGTCAGCCACCTTCGAATGGCATACTAAATGGTACACTCAAAAACACCATATGAAAAAGCCCAACCTATTCAATAGGTTGGGCTATATATGTGGCGGAGAGACAGCCAGTGCAATCATCACTTGAGGAAGTTGAATTTTAAAGCATTTTGAATCAATACAAAGTCGCAATGTACCAATCACTGTACCTATATCCCTCCACCCAAATCATCGTATTCCCCCCGCAACAAACAAACCAAATGAACTAAAAAGCAACATCGTTATGAAAACAAAGTCTAAAAAACACCCAAAAACGTTATGAAAAACATAACAAAAAACGCCGAAATGTTATGAAAAACATAACAAAAACGTTATGAAAAACATAACCTTAGAAAAAAAATTTGATGTGGAGTTTTTAAATTAGTGATTCACTGCGCTCACTGTACGGACAGGGACAACACCGTACGCTGACCAACTGCTACGCAAGGAGCTCAGTATGAATCAAAACGCCACTCCTCAGACTTACCCCAAAGGTACCAAGCGCTCTTGCGCCTCTGCCCCAGCAACAATTAAGGCCAAACTGCGCTCATCAACTACCTGCTCCTACCACTTCCTTTCTCTTTACGAAGTGCTGGCTTTAATCCCTGTCAGCAAGACGACTTGGTATGACGGAATGAAGCAGGGTCTCTACCCGCAAAATTACAAGCTCGGGCGTCGCCGCGTCGCTTGGCGCAGCTGTGATATCGAGGACTTGATGCAGAAGTTGGTCGGGGGGATGTAACCATGACCACCGCCCTCTCCTTGGAAGACTCAATGACTGACATGGGCGTGAAGCCATCACGCGCATTGAACCCTACTCCTGGTCAGGTTCTCCGCTTTCATATTCAAGGGGACCGCCCTGGTACAAGCAATGGTTGGTTGATCACCGACGAGTTGGGTAATCACGCCGTCTTTGGCTCGTGGAAGTTGGGAATAAAGTGCGTATGGCGGCCAATCGGACCCGCAATACCAAGCTATATCCGTGCCCAACTCACCCAGCAAGCAAAAGCAGCTGAGGCACATCGGCTTGCCGAGACCCAAGCAAAGGCACTCAAGGAAGCCAAAGAGATCTGGGGGGCAGCCGAGCCCCCATACCAACACGCTTACCTTGCACGCAAACAAATCTCAGGGGTCGGTGCTCGTCAGTTTGGTAACCGGTTGATAGTACCGGTCTTCAATGCACGCTCCCAGTTGTTGAGCTTGCAAGACATCGATGAAAGCGGGAATAAGCGCTTCCATCGGGGGTTGTCACTCAAGGGCGGGTTCTTACTCCTTGGCCCTTCACCCAAGTCCGGCGCCCCCGTATTGCTTTGCGAAGGCTATTCAACCGGGGCCACGCTGTTTGAGAACCTCGGCCTGCCGGTCGCCATTGCATTTTCTGCCGGTAACCTGCTCGAGGTCGGCCATATCATTCGCACGCTTTATAGCAGCAGCAAGCTGTGGGTGTGTGCAGACAACGATCATGCCACTACAGGCAACCCCGGACTAACCAAAGCGCGTGCAGCAGCTTATCAACTGCACGGCCGCTTGATTGTGCCACCGACCATCCCCGGCATAACCGACTTCAATGACCTCTTCTGCCTTAACGGCAAAGCCGCACTGCTCGCGTGTGTTGAGGCTGCTCCTCCAGCCCATTAAATCCGGTGTCACGGCGTCACTGTGTCACAAACCCCAACGAGACCGGATCGTTCAACCAACTTTATATAAAGGAATATCTCATGAATACAAAGCGTTATGAGCTGAAGGCCGAGCCCTTCCAGTTAGGTCCCATTGAGTTTCAAGATGGACTCTACTGTGTCACCACTGACAAAGGTCAAGACGATGTTTGGAGCAGGATCGGTGCTCCACTCTGGGTAACAGCCTGCGGGCGCGACACTGCGGGTCTAGGCTGGGGCTTGCAAGTACGCTGGTATAGCCCTGATGGTCGACCGCAGGAGGCGTTCATTCCACACGTTCACCTGCTGTCTGACGGACGCGAAGCGTTGATGAAGCTGATGGACGGGGGCTATCGCTTCAACTTGGGAATGAAGAGACAGCTGATTGACTATCTCAACTCGAAGAACCCCTACAAGACGTTCATTCGGGTTGATCGACTAGGCTGGATCCCGGATACCCACATCTTCATGTTGGGAGATGGACCGGTGGGATCTACCAACGACAATGAGTACACCTATACCGGGAATAACCCAACCCAATCCGACGTGGCAGGCACCTTGGACGAGTGGCGTGATGACGTTGCCGCGCTGTGCCTTGGCAACAGCCGCTTGCTATTAAGTACCTCGCTTGCTTTCGTTGGCCCCTTGCTGCGCTTGACCAATCAGAGCAGCTTTGGCGTCCATCTGGTGGGGCCATCCTCAATTGGCAAGAGCACCGCCATGTTGGTTGCAGCTAGTGTGCTCGGCAAGCCTGCCAACAAGATCCAGACGTGGAATGCCACCAAGGTGGGATTGGAAACCACTGCGGGCTTGTTCAACGACAGTACCCTCTTTCTGGACGAAATCGGGCAGGCTGACCCTCATGTTCTAGGCGACACCATCTACATGCTGGCCAACGGCGAAGGACGAGCTCGTGCCAATGCAGATCTGTCGCGCCGTGCCAAACTGCAATGGCGAACAACCTTCCTCAGCAACGGGGAAGTTGACTTGGAGCACAGCCTTGCCTCGGTCGGTAAGCGTCACAAAGCTGGCCATGATGTCCGCATGATCAATATTGAGGCCGATACAGACCGGCATGGCATCTTCGAAGAGTTGCATGGCTACCCGAATGGTGCCTCCCTTTCCAAGGCCCTCGCAGAACGGACTGCCCAGTATCATGGCATTGCCTTCCGATCTTTTGTTGAAGAGCTGACCTTGGACATCAATGGTGCTCAGGCATTCGTTGACGAACATCGCGCTGACATGATGCGACGGCTTGGAGCCAAAGAGTGTGATGGCCAAGTGCAAAGGGTAGCCGATGCATTCGGATTGATATCAGCTGCAGGTGAGTTGGCCAACCGCTTCGGGATCACAGGTTGGCCTGCGGGTAGTGTAGCAGCTGTTGTCGAGCAACTATTCCGCAAGTGGCTCGCAAGGCGTGGTACAAGCGGCTCCCTTGAAGAAGCAAACATTATCGAGCAGTTGGTCGACCTACTCGAAGGGCGCCACGGGCAGTACCTTGCCGATGGGCCGAATGTAACGAAGCTGGGAGAGACTTACGGCTACAAACTCGGGCCCGACCTGCACCTCTACGTGTATGGGTTTAAAAAGACCTTCGCCGATTTTAACGCCAACTACGTCCATAAGGTGTTGCGTAAACACGGCATTCTCATGCATGGCACCGGCCGCGACCTGCCACGCCACAGCCAATCCAGGGTGTACCAATTGTCGTTAGACAAGATCGCGGACGCCCACGACAGGCTGTTGGCGGAACAAGGTGGAGAGTAAACAACAGGGGCCGCAGGACGCGGCCCCTTTTCTTGTTTGCTATTAATGCAGGGGGGATTGTGGTTCGTCGGAGCAGTCCTCATCAAGCCAGCGCTGCCGCTTGTGTGTCAGTTGAGCGACCAGCTCCTCCTGCGACCATACCCTCTCCCGCAGGTCGGTCTCGACTCGCCCTCGCAGTTGCTCAAAGAAATGTTCATCCGCGATGGCCATCAGATAGGCCAGCTCCAACACCTCATCACCGTTGAGCGAGACACGACGAGCCTTTCGCTTGGCACTCACGCTCACCTTCTCTTCCCGCTGGCTGTGGCTAACATGGAGCCCAACGAGAGACGGGTTCAGACCGGAGATGATGCGCTCACTCAATCCCCACTTGATGCTATCCATCAACGGCTTGCCCAGAATGCCCCCTGTTGCCACCGTCAGTGACGCGACAAACAGGCTGAAGTCCAACAACTCCTCCTTGGTCAGCTGACCGTTATCCAGCATCCGCTGGATCGACCGGCCCGACTTGCCAAAGAGTCGCTCTATGAGATCGAGATTCACTTTCATGATGGTGTCCTTTGGTTTTGGCACTATTGCCGCCCCAAGATTTAAGTCCCCCTTTAGGGGGACAAACTGCCACCAAATGCAATTGATATTTATTCCCATCAAGTTGGGTGTAACTTCATAAGTTCATGACAGATATTGGGCCACAGGTCGATTGATGCGGCCCTGCTCGACGGGATCTCGAACGCACTCCCCCTCCCCTAGCTCATGCCAAAGATGGGGTTCGTTTCCTATTATAGGAAACGAACATTCTAGCAATTTCAATTGGTTACCATACCTAGCAGCGGTCATAACAGCACACTCACCCGCAAAGGATGAGTCGAGGGTGAATGTGGCTATCGGTTGCACAAGGGAGAAAAACCGGTACCGACGAGGTGGTGGGGGTGGATCAAATCAAGATGGGGGGGCGGGAGGTGACCCCGCCGCCGCGCATGTGGAATGTGTCACCGAGACCCGTCTACATTCGCAGCACTTTTCCAAAACGTCCAACTACAGCCAAGTAGCAGGTTCCTTGTGCCTTGGTTACCTAGCCACCGGCAGGTCCTCCCAGCGGGTGGTGTAGCAGGGGCTCAAGTGCTCTTGTCGCATCATCCACTCAGGCGACCCCGTGCCTTGGCTGGCAAAGCCTACGCGCCCCAATCCCTTGGCTTTGATCTGGTCCATCACTGCCATCAGCGCGTCCGATTGAGCGGAGGACGGGGCAAACAGATCTGCCTGTTGCTGCCCCTTGGGAGTGAACTCACTCAGCATGACGCCCCCCTTCTGATAGCGGTAACCGTCGCACCAAATCTGCGCTAGCAGCACGTTCACTTGCTGCAGCAGCAACCGGGTATCATCGCTAGGGCAGACCAGCCGGACGCCAGCCTGCTCACTGTAGTAAGGCGCTCGTTCGTCAAAGGGGCTGGTTCGCACGAACAGGTGCACCCGCTGGCAACACATCCCCTCGGCCCGCAGCTTCTCGGCTGCGCGAGCCATAAAGCCTGACAACGCTTGGGCCATTTCTCCACGGTCAGTCACGCGCTCACCAAAGGAACGGCTCGAGAGGATCTGCTGCTTCGCCGCCGGTTCAACGGTCAGCTCTGCGCAAGGCCGGCCACGCAGCTCCTGTACGATCCGCTCGACCACCACGCCGTATTGGGCGCGTAACCCTTTGGCGTCGCTAGCCACCAGGTCAGCAACGGTGTTGATGCCTTGTGCCACCAACTTGGCTCCCAAGCGCCGTCCTATGCCCCACACCTCGTCCACCGGGGTGATAGCCATCAGCCGGGCACGGCGCAGCTCGTCACGCAAGTCCACGACGCCGCC
>NZ_JBFOCT010000015.1:0-23608 GCF_040907925.1 Aeromonas sp. s12
CGGGAATTCAGATAATAAGTGCGACACTCATGGATGAATGGCGAGAGGTGGCCAACTGCTGATTGGTGGTACCCTTCTGCTCGCCAAAGTAAAAGCAGTATCACCATGAGCTATCAGCAGTTGACCGAGGGGCAACGATACCAGTTATCGGTGCTTCGCGCACAGGGGATGTCCATCCTTGCCACCGCACGCGCCATTGGCGTTCATCGCTCCACCCTCTACCGGGAGCTGCGTCGTAACGCCGGGCCGCAGGGCTACCAGCCAGACAATGCGCATCAGCACGCCACCCACCGACGGGCCAGTGCGGCCAAATCTCGGCTATCTGCCGATGTCATCCAGTTTGTCGAGCTGACACTCGCCTGGTGGTGGAGCCCGGAGCAGATAAGCGCGGTGGGCAAGCAGATAGGCCTCATGGTGAGTCACGAGTGGATATACCGCCATGTGGCCGCCGACAAAGCCCGGGGTGGCCAGTTGTACCGCCATCTGCGCCAGGGCCACAAGCGCTACCGCAAGGGGGCGAGCAGCCTGCGTTCTCCCATCAAGGAAGCCCGCTCTATTGATGAACGGCCGGCTATCGTCGATAGCCGGGAGCGGCTCGGTGATTGGGAGGCGGACACGGTGCTGGGCAAGCAAGGCACAGGTGCACTGGTCACCCTGGTGGAGCGCAAGAGCCGGCTCTATCTGGTCAAGCGGGTCGCGAGCAAACAGGCTGGGGTGGTGCGGGATGCGATAATCGAGATGTTAACTCCCTACATCGAGCAGGTGCATACCATCACCTTTGACAACGGCGGCGAGTTTGCCGAACACAAGGCGATAGAGGAAGCGCTGGGTGCCGAGACTTACTTTGCGCACCCTTACTCTTCGTGGGAGCGCGGTCTGAACGAGAACAGCAATGGGCTGTTGAGGCAGTTTATCCCAAAGGGAACAGACCTGAGAGAGGTCACGGACGAGGATGTCAGGAGAGCGGAGCAGTGGCTCAACCTACGACCTCGGAAATGTCTCGGATTCAGGCAGCCTGTCAAGGTATTCGAAGAGTACCGTCAGGCGGCATAGGCGAGTGTCGCACTTCGAAGTTGAATTCGCGAAACAAATAAGCTTTTTGCTGCTGTTTCTGGGGCTGTAGGTGGAGCTTTCGGCTTTACTGCACTAGCTATTGAACTACCAATTTCAACGACAATCATGCTTCGTTCAGTTGCTGACATAGCGAGAAGTGAAGGTTTTGATTTAGAAAAAGTAGAGACGAAGCAGGCTTGTCTAGAGGTGTTTGCCTTAGGTGGGCCATCTGAGGGAGATGATGCTGTCGAAACTGCATACTATGCAACAAGAAGCTTTACCGCTGAGGCTATGCAGATACTGTCCAAAGAACTTGCAGAGATCGCTGCAAGACAAGCATCAGCAAATGCATTTAAAAAATTAACACCAGCACAAACAGGGAAGTGGCTAGCTTCTTTAATAGAAAAAATTGCTGCAAGGTTCGGTGTGGTCATCACAGAAAAGGCGGCAGCACAAGCAGTACCGATTATAGGTGCTGTTGCAGGAGCTACATTAAACGCAATGTTCACCGACTATTACCAAGATATGGCTCGTGGTCATTTTATTATTAAACGGCTTGAAAATAAGTATGGCTTTGAGCTGGTGAAAGCTGAATATACAAGAGTTTCAAGTCTTGCTATGGCCTAACAAATGCTTCAAGAGGAGCAGCACGTAGGCTCGATTAGCGAAGCGTAATCGGACGCTCGCGATACAAATATTTCGTGATATTGCCAGTTGCCTTTAGATTCCGACTTTCACCCACAAAAATCCCCCGTTACCGGGGGATTTTTATTTCTATCGGTTATCTCAGCTCAGCGGCTTAACCCACTAAAAACGCCCTTAACCGGGCAAACTCCGCAGGCAAATTCACGGAGAGCAGCGGCAGTTCGGCGTGTTTGGCCAGCGGGCCGGGTAGCGGTACATCGAGATGCAGGATCTCGTCCACCGACTCCTTGAACTTGGCGGGGTGGGCGGTGCAGAGGAACACCCCCACTTCGTCCTCAGCCAACTGTTCACCCAGCAGATCCCAGGCAATGGCGCCGTGGGGCTCGCAGAGGTAATCCAGCTGGTGCAGGCTTTTCAGCGCAGCGCGAGTCTGGGCATCGTCACGCATACCTGACCCCAGAGTCTCCAGCGCCCAGCCTTTGCGACGGCACAGCTCTTCTACCCGCGGCCAGTTGTTGGGGCGACTGACATCCATGGCGTTCGACAGGGTGGCCACTGTCTGGTGCGGCTCCCACTGACCGGTTTTCAGGTAACGTGGCACGGTATCGTTGGCGTTGGTGGCGGCGATAAAGCGATTCACCGGTAGCCCCAGCGCCTTGGCGATAAGACCTGCGGTGAGGTTACCAAAGTTGCCGGACGGCACGCTGATCACCGCCTTGGCGCGATCGGCTTTCGGCAGCTGGGCCACCGCTTCGAAGTAGTAGCAAACCTGCGCCAGCAGACGGCTGATATTGATGGAGTTGGCGGAGTTGAGGCCAATGGCCTTTTTCAGCGCTTCGTCGTCAAAGGCCTGTTTCACCAGCGCCTGACAGGCATCGAAGTCACCATCGATGGCGATGGTGCGAATATTGCCGCCGAGGGTGCAGAAGAGCTTCTCCTGCAAGGGGCTGATCTTGCCCTTGGGATAGAGGATCACCACTTCAATCCCCTCCAGCCCGTAGAAGGCGTGGGCCACGGCGGCGCCGGTATCGCCGGAGGTGGCGGTGAGGATAGTAATCTTGTCGTTGGTACGGAAGGCCGCGAGGCACTGGGCCATAAAGCGGCCGCCGAAATCCTTGAACGCCAGGGTCGGGCCGTGGAACAGCTCAAGGGCATAGGTGCCATCTTTGAGCTTCACCAGCGGCGCCGGGAAGGTGAAGGCGGCGTTGACAAGCTCGCTTACCTTGGCGGCGGGCACTTCGTCCCCCAGCAGGTGGCTCAGGATGCGGGCGGAGCGTTCGGCCAGCGGCAGATCCAGCAGGGCATCCACATCGGCGAGCGGCTCGAGTTGTTCGGGGAAGAAGAGCCCCTGTTCGCGACCCAAGCCCTGACGCACCGCCTGCGCGAAGCTCACTTGTTCGCTGTTGTCCTTGATGTTGTAAAGATTCATAGCTCGCTTCCTGTTACCCGTGCCCCGGCCATGTCCAGTTTGCAGACCCGGGCAAATCCATCTTCGTTCTGCACGAAATGTGCTTCCATCCAATCCTTCATGCGCTCGGCCTGCGCCAGATCCTTCATCACCACAAACACGGTGGGGCCGGAGCCGGAGATGCCGGTAGCGAGCGCCCCGTTCTGGGCCGCCTGCGCCCGCACCTCGGCAAAGCCTTCGATCAGCGCCGCGCGGTAGGGCTCGGCAATCACGTCTTTCAAGACGCTCGCGGCCAGCCCCTCCTGCCCGGTGTAGCTGGCGTGGACAAAGGCAGCCAGGCGGCGGCCATAGGTGAGGCAATCCTGACGGCGATATTGGGCCGGCAGAATGGCGCGGGCCGCGGCTGTGGAGACCACTGTGCCCGGGTAGCAGACCACCCAGTACCACTGATCGAACACCGGAATGCCCTGGCTGATAACGCCATGCTCTTCCAGCACCAGCTGCATGCCGCCCAGATAACAGGGGGCGACGTTGTCGTAATGAACGGAGCCGGAGATCTTGCCTTCCATCTCCCCCATCAGCAGCAGCATGTCGTGCTCATTGAGCGGCTCGCCGTGGAAGGCGTTGAGCCCCTCAAGGGCCGCCACCACGCTGCAGGCGCTGGAACCCAGACCCGAGCCGACCGGCAGGTTCTTCTCCAGCACCATTTCGAGTTGCTTGAGCTTAAGGCCGCGCTTCTCCAACGCCTCGCCATAGGCCACCCAGCAGTCATGGAGGATATTCTTTTTCGGATCGTCCGGCAGCTTGTGGGCGTAACGGCCCACGGATGAGAGGGCGAACGGTACATCAGCCGCTTTTACCTGCACCCGATCGCCGAGCAGAGAGCCATCCACGGGGGCGAGCGCCGCCCCCAGTACATCGAATCCCACACTCAGGTTGGCGCTGGAGGCGGGCGCGTAGGCGACCACACTACCGCTCTGGTACATCTCTGAACTCATGCTTAAAGCTCCTGCTTCCAGTTCTGGGTGCGCAGCACGTCGGCAAAGACGCCAGCGGCAGTCACTTCGGTACCGGCGCCATAGCCGCGCAGCACCAGCGGGATCGGCTGGTAGTAGGTGGAGAAGAAGGCGAGCGCGTTCTCCCCGTCTTTGACCTTGAACAGCGGCTCGTCACCACCGACCGCCTTGATGGCGACCTTGCACTTGCCACCCTCGATGGAACCCACATAGCGCAACACCTTGCCTTCACGCTGGGCCGCGGCGAACTGGTCGCGGAACCAGCCGTCAGCTTCGGGCAGACGGGCCATAAAGGCTTCCACGTCGCCGCTCACATCAAATCCGGGCGGCAGCGCCTGCTCCACCTCGACATCGGAGAGCTCCAGCGCCATGCCGGCTTCGCGAGCCAGAATGAGCAGCTTGCGCGCCACATCCATACCGTTGAGATCGTCGCGGGGATCCGGCTCGGTAAAGCCGTTGCTGCGAGCGATTTGGGTCGCCTCGGAGAAGGCCATCCCCTCGTCCAGCTTGCCGAAGATAAAGGAGAGGGAGCCGGAGAGAATGCCGTCGAAGGCGCGCAGCTTGTCACCGGCCTTGATGAGGTTCTGCAGGTTCTCGATAACCGGCAGACCGGCGCCGACGTTGGTCTCGTACAGGAACTTGCGGCGAGTCTGGCGGGCGGTGCGGCGCAGCGCCTTGTAGTAATCGAGCGAGCCGGTGTTGGCCTTCTTGTTGGGAGTCACCACATGGAAACCGGCAGCGAGGAAGTCGGCGTACTGGACGGCCACCGCCTCGGAGGAGGTGCAGTCGACGATCACCGGGTTGATGATGTGGCTATCTTCCACCAGCTTTTTCACCCCATCCAGCGAGAAGCTGTCGCGAGCTTCCACCAGCTGTTCGCGCCAGTTGGCGAGGTTCAGGCCATCCTTGTTGACCGCCATCTGGCGGCTGTTAGCGATGCCGACCACGCGAAGGCCAGTGCCCTGCTCAGCCAGCACCGGTTGCTGGCGGGCAATCTGATCCACCAGCGCGGCACCGACGCCGCCGACCCCGACCACAAAGAGATCGATAAACTGCTGGCTGCCAAAGAAGTTCTGGTGGCACGCCTTGATGGCTTCCGCCACCTTGCGATCCCGCACCACCGCAGAGATGGAACGCTCGCTCGACCCCTGCGCAATGGCGACGATATTGATGGAGGCTTGCGCCAGCGAGGTGAAGAAGCGGGCTGCCATCCCTTTGCTGGTGCGCATGCCGTCACCGATCAGGGAGATGATCGCCAGATCGCTGATGATATCCAGCGGCTCCAGCAGCTGGTTTTTGAACTCCAGCTCGAACTCGCGCTCCAGCACCTTGCGGGTCTTCTCACTGTCGTAGCTGTGGATACAGAAGCTGACGCTGTACTCGGAAGAGGACTGGGTGATCAGCACGATACTGACCCCGGCGCGGGAGACGGCTGAGAAGATGCGACCGGCCATGCCGACCATTCCCTTCATGCCGGGGCCGGAGACGTTGAACATGCACATGCCGGAAAGATCCGAGATGGCCTTCACTTTCAGGTCATCGTCGCCGCTCTCGGGGCCGATCAGGGTGCCCGGCCCTTGCGGGTTGAAGCTGTTCTTGATGAGGCAGGGAATATGGAACTGGGCCACCGGCGCGATGGTTTTCGGGTGCAGCACCTTGGCGCCGAAGTAGGAGAGCTCCATCGCCTCCTTGTAGGAGAGGGTTTTCAGCAGGTAAGCATCCGGCACCAGACGGGGGTCGCAGCTGTAGCAACCCTCGACGTCAGTCCAGATCTCGCAGCACTCGGCATCGACACAGGCGGCTAGGACGGCGGCGGAGTAGTCGGAGCCGTTGCGGCCCAGCAGCACGGTCTCGCCCTTGTCGCTGCCACCGGTAAAGCCCGGCATCAGGTAAAGACAGTCGCTACGCAGACCCTTGGCGGCAAAGCGCAGGCGGGAGGCTTCGATATCGACGTGCGCTTCCAGATAACCGCCGTCGGTGACCAGCAGCTCTTCCGGTACGATCAGCTCCAGATCCAGACCGCGCACCCGCAGCAGTTCGTGCATAAAGGCGATGGAGAGGTTCTCGCCACGGCTCAGAATGCGCGCCTGCACGTTGTCCGGGCAGAGGCCCAGCAGACGGATGCCCTGCATCAGGCGCTCCACCTGATCCAGCTCGGCGGTGAGACGGGCCAGCAGCGCCTTGTCATCGAGCGCCGGATAGGCCGCCTTCAACCCGGCCAGCAGTCGGGAGAAGATACCGTTGACTTCAAACAGGGTGGAACTGGCATCCATGCCGCGACTGGTCTGTTCCACCAGCGCCACCAGATGATTGGTCACCTTGGCAGGTGCAGAGAGCACCAGGGCTACCTGAGATTGGCCGTGGGTGTTGACCGCGATATCGGCCACCCGTAAAAAACGCTCTGCATCGGCCAGTGAAGACCCGCCAAATTTCAACACTCTCATCGCTTTCTCTCCCTGTAAATCTATGAAATTCAATCTAAAAACCAATCCAACAAAAAGGCCCGTACTGGGTGGGTACGGGCCTTTTTTGATTTCTGTGCTTGTTCGTCAGCGCATCAACCGGCCCCAGTGCCACCTGTGGTGGTACCGGTAATAATGGTGGTGGTGATGACGTTGGTGAATAACTGCATGACGAACACTCGTTGACGAAGCTGGCTTTTAGCAATACCGCGGCGGGCGATGGGCTGTCAACTTAAACCTCTTCGCTACTCACGCCCAAAGCGGCGCGCAAGGTCTTTGCAGAGCAGGTGGAGCATGTTCAAATCCCGCTGCGGCAGCATGGGCACCCGGTCCATCACCCATTGATGCAGTTTTTCATCCTGCGAAACTCCGAGTTCACCCAGCAATTCTGCTGTTTTGCTTTTCAGCACCCGAACCTGCCCGGCGTTATCAAAATTTTCTGCTACCGCAGCGGCACCATCGGCGTTCAGCTCATCCATCAGCTGACTCATCTCGTAGGCGTAGAGCATGATCGCCTGCCCCAGATTAAGGGAGGGGTAGCTCACCTTGAGGGGCAGATAGCTGATGAGATCGACCTCGGCCAGCTGCTCGTTGGAGAGCCCCGACTCCTCGCAGCCAAAAACGATGGCGACCTTGCCGAGGGAAGGCTTGCTGCGGATCTGCTCGCGGATCTCCCCTGGGGTGAGGTAGTGCTGGTAGCGACCGCGTTCACGGGCGGTGGTGGCGATCACCAGATCCATGTCCGCCAGTGCCTCGGGCAGGGTATCGAACGCCTCGGCCTGAGTCAGGATATCCTGGGCGCCGTGAGCTACCCAGCTCGCCTCCTCCTCTTCGTGTACCCGGCTCGCCACCAGTCGCATGGCATCGAATCCCATGGTTTTCATGGCGCGGGCAGCTGCCCCCACGTTCGCAGGTCGGGCAGGTGCCACCAGGACAAAATAGAGCTTCATCGGGTTTCCTCACAGGCCGGACGGCCTCTCAAACAGACAGCAAACAGTCGCTAAACCATCACCAAAACAGGGGCGCAATCTACCGTTTATCCCCGAAAATTGCCACTTGAACAGACGTTTGAATGTTGCGATAGTGGCCTGACGTGTGAACAAATTACACCCAATCCTTCGCGCTATCGGCCCGACAGATCACAAGGAAGAGAGAGATGCAGCAGCCATTGGAACAGGCCGTCGCCGAGACTATCTTGCAACGCTTCGAGTCGTTTTACAGCCGGTTTCTCGAGATAACCCAGGGCAGCAAGAGCCGCTTCGAGAACAGTGACTGGCTGGGGGTACAGCTCGCCGGACGCGAGCGTATTCGCCTCTATGACCACCATGTGGGGGCTACCGCCAGCTCCATCCGCCAGATGATGGGGGAGCACCACGCCACTCAGGAGCTGCTCAAGCGGGTCAAAAGCGCCTTCAGCGATCTGCTACCCCGTTGTGACAACTTCGAGGTGGCGGAGTCCTTCTTCAACTCCGTCTATCGCCGGATCTTTCGCCATCGCAATATCCGTGACGAGAACCTCTATATCCACCCCTTTGTCAGCCGTGGCGAAAAACCGGACCTGAGCGCCCTGCTGCGGATCTATCGCACCGATCTCGCCCACCTGCCGCAGACCTTGAGCCAGCTTTTGGGGGATTACAGCTTCACCCTCCCCTACGAGGACAAGCAGCGGGATATTGTCGACATCCACCGCCATCTTGCGGAGAACGGCCCACAAATACTCCATGATGAGCCGTTTGCCATCGAGCTGCTCAAAGAGGTGTTCTACCGCAACAAGGGGGCCTATCTGGTGGGGCTGATCCGGGCCCGGGATCAGGTCTTCCCCTTTATCCTGCCCCTGCTCAGCACAGGCCACAGCATCTATGTGGACACCGTCATCTTCGAGCCGGATCTCGCCTCCATCGTGTTTGGTTTCGCCCGCGCCTACTTTATGGTCTATGCCCGCGAACCGGCGCTGTTTGTCGCCTTCCTGCGCCAGATCATGCCCCACAAGCCCGATTACGAGATCTACAACGCCATCGGCTGCCAGAAGCATGGCAAGACCGAGCTCTATCGCCACTACCGCCACCATCTGGCCCAGAGTCGGGATCAGTTCATCATCGCACCCGGCATCAAGGGGATGGTGATGAGCGTGTTCACCCTCCCCTCCTACGATGTGGTGTTCAAGGTGATAAAAGACGAGTTCACTCCCCCGAAGGATGTGAGCCACGAGCAGGTAAAGGCAAAATACCGGCTGGTTAAACAGCACGACCGGGTTGGCCGCATGGCCGATACCCAGGAGTTCACCAACTTCGAGTTTCCCCTCGATCGCATCTCGCCCGAACTGCTGGCCGAACTCAAGACGGTGGCGCCGTCGGCCCTCACCATCACGGACGACAAGCTGGTGATCAAGCACCTCTACACCGAGCGCAAGATGATCCCGCTCAACCTCTATCTGGACAAGGCGGACGAGCAGCAGACCCGGCTCGCGCTGGAGGAGTACGGCAACGCCATCAAGCAGCTGGCGGCGGCCAACATCTTCCCGGGGGACATGCTGTTCAAGAACTTTGGCGTCACCCGCCACGGCCGGGTGGTCTTCTACGACTACGACGAGATCTGCTACATGACGGAGTGCAACTTCCGCCAGATCCCGCCGCCCCGCTACCCCGAGGATGAGTGGAGCGCCGAGCCCTGGTATTCGGTAGCCCCCAACGACATCTTCCCCGAGGAGTTCGCCACCTTCCTGCTGCAAAAGCCACAGGTGCGCGAGATCATGTTGCAGTTGCACAAGGAGATGTTCGACGCCAACTACTGGAAGATGCTGCAGAGCAACATCAAGGTGGGAGTGTTCGAGGATGTCTATCCCTATCGGCGCAAGAAGCGCTTCAAGTACCAGCGCGGCGGCTGATCCTGCAGCGCCCGCGCACATCGCAGCAACGAAAACGGGGTGGCCCAAGCCACCCCGCTTTGCGCCTTAACTGCCGCGACGGCGGATCACCCCCTCCTGCATGGTGCTCGCCACCAGCACACCATCGCGGGTAAAGAACTGGCCGCGCACCAGACCGCGACCGCTGCTGGCGCTCGGGCTATCTACCACGTAGAGCAGCCAGTCGTCGAAGCGGAAATCCCGGTGGAACCACATGGAGTGATCGATGGTCGCCACCTGCATATCCGGCTCCCAGTACGACACCCCGTGCGGCTGCAACGAGGTGAGCAGGAAGTTGAAGTCGGAGGCGTAGGCCAGCAGGTATTTGTGCACCCGCAGATCGTCTGGCATCTGGCCATTGGCCTTGAACCAGACGTGGCGCACCGGATCCTGCACCGTCGGCCGAATAGGGTCGACCAGGGTCACCGGGCGCATCTCGATGGGCTGCTCGCAGAGGATCTTGTCGCGCAGGGAGGCCGGGATCAGGTTCTCGTAGGGGCGCACCAGCTCCAGCTCGCTCTTGAGCTCTTCCGGCGGGGTGATACCGGTGGGCATCTGCGCCTGATGCTCGAAACCGTCGGCCGGCACCTGAAACGAGGCGTTGAGATAGAAGATGGGCTTGCCGCCCTGAATAGCCTTGACCCGACGGGTGGAGACGGTCTGGCCGTCACGGATATTCTCCACGTCATAGACGATGGGACGGGTCACATCCCCCGGACGCAGGAAGTAGGAGTGAAAACTGTGAACCTGACGACCGGTCTCGACCGTCTGCTTGGCAGCTGACAAGGCCTGCCCCATTACCTGTCCGCCAAACACGGCCCGCAGACCGAGATCCTGGCTCTGGCCCCGAAACAGGCCCTCCTCGATTTTTTCAAGCGCCAGCAACGCCAGCAGCTCATCAAGTACCTTGCTCATCGTTCACTCCTCTATCAGAGCCGCACAGGCTAACAAGCTCACCGGAGCAGAGCAACCGCAGCGGCGAGTCTACGGGCAAGCAGACGACAGAAATGCCCCTCAATTTTTCACCAGCCACCCTTTTGCCATCCTGGGGGGTTGATACAAAAAGGCCCGCACCAGTTGGTGCGGGCCTTTGCTTGGCCGACTGTGCGCTACTTGACGGCGCGCAGTTCGCAACGGGTTGTCGGCTTACTTGCTGCCGGTACCGGAATTGCGGGTAGAGGCTTGCGGCTTGCGACGGGCGGTGGTGGCGCGAGCGCGGGGCTCTTTGCCCTGCATCTCTTTGTGACGCTGCACGGCGCGACGGATCTGGGCGGCCTGCTTGTGACGGCTGGTTTTGCCATCCTGCTGCAGATCGACCTTGGATTCGGTCTCCGGCGGCAGGTTGACCAGACCGCGCAGGTAGTTCACTTCTGGCAGTTTCAGCTCTTGCCAGCCGCCGCGCGGGATGCCGCGGTCCAGCTTGACGTCGCCGTAGCGGATCCGCATCAGGCGGCTCACCTGCACTTCCTGGGATTCCCACAGGCGGCGTACTTCACGGTTGCGGCCTTCGGTCAGGGTGACGTTGAACCACTGGTTCAGCCCCTCACCGCCAGCCGGTTTGATCTTGTTGAACTTGGCGGTGCCATCTTCCAGCTGCACGCCCTTGCGCAGACGCTGCAGCATGGCTTCGGTGATCTCGCCAAAGACACGTACCGCGTATTCCCGCTCCACTTCGTGGCTCGGGTGCATCAGGCGGTTGGCCAGCTCACCGTCGGTGGTGAACAGCAGCAGACCTGAGGTGTTGACGTCGAGGCGGCCGACCGCGATCCAGCGGGCACCTTCCATCTTGGGCAGACGATCAAACACGGTGGGACGACCTTCCGGATCGTGACGGGTACACATCTCCCCTTCCGGCTTGTGATAAGCCAGTACGCGGCAGATCACTTCCTCTGCGGCACGGGTCTTGACCTGGTGACCATCCACCCGGATCACGGCGTTCACTTCGACGCGATCCCCCAGTGTGGCGACCTTGCCATCCACACTGACCCGACCTGCGGTGATCAGGGCCTCCATCTCACGACGGGAGCCGTGACCCGCGCGGGCCAACACTTTTTGCAGTTTTTCACTCATCGGGGTTACCTGATTGTTGATCGCTGCCCACCGGTAAAAGGGGCAACGGGGTTAACTGTAACAAACGCCGGTTGGAGCACTCGCCACAGTTGAAAAATGTATATCTCGGTGACATCGGCACACTTGGGCACCATTCACCGGGCATCGCTCTCCCCGTCCACCGCAGAGGGCAACAGGGGTTGCAGCTCCGGATCCAGCTCGGGGAGCTGCTCCAGACTCTGCAGATTAAAGTAATCCAGAAACTCTCTGGTGGTGGCGAGCAGCTCGGGGCGACCCGCCACCTCTTTGTGGCCTATGCTGCGCACCCAGCCACGCTCTTTCAGGGTATTCACTATCTGGCTCGACACCGCCACCCCGCGGATCGCTTCGATCTCGGCCCGGGTGATGGGTTGGCGATAGGCGATCAGGGTCAGCGTCTCCATCACGGCGCGCGAATAGCGCGGCGCCCGCTCGCTCCAGAGCCTTGAGAGCTCCTCGGCATACTCCTGACGCGCCTGAAAGCGCCAGCCGGAGGCGACCTCCTTGAGCTCGACGCCTCGCGAGCAGTAATCTTGCCTGATCTCGGCCAACAGCAGCTGAACATAACGGCTGGTCACCGGATAATCGGCCAGCACGCTGCTTTTCAGCTCGCTGACATTGAGCGGACGACCGGCCACAAACAGCGCCGCTTCGATCAGGGTCTTGAGTCGTTCAGTGGGCAGCGCCACGGTTGCCCTCCTCACTCTGCTCGGCCAATGCAAAATGGATTGGGCCAAGGGGTTCTGCCTGCAGGATCCAGATCAGTTGCTCCTTGCACAGCTCCAGCAGGGCCAAAAACGTCACCAGTACCCCCATGCGCCCCTCTTCGGCGCGCAGCACCTGCTCAAGGCGCAGGGTCTGCCCCAGCGTGAGCATGGCGAGGATCTCCGCCATGCGCACCCGGGTCGGGATCTGTTCGCGGCGGATCTGGTGATGTTCGAAATGAGTCGCGCGTTTTACCACACTTTGCATGTAAAGGGCGAGCTCAACCAGCGAAACATCGGGCGCCAGTGGCTTGAGGGCGCCAAAATCGGGGGGCAAGGCGGCGGCGATATAAATCTCCCGCTCCACTCGTGGCAGCTCATTGACCCTCTCTGCTCCTACCTTGTAGCGCTCGTACTCCTGCAGGCGGCGGATCAGGGTCACCCGCGGGTCTTCTCCCTCCTCTTCATCCTCCAGCTCCGGCGCCTTGGGCAGCAGCAGGCGGGATTTGATCTCCGCCAGCCAGGCCGCCATCAGCAGGTATTCGGCCGCCAGCTCAAGGTTGAGCCCCTGCATCAGCTCCACGTACTCCATGTACTGGGCGGTGATCTGAAGGATCGGCAGGTTGAGGATATCGAGCTGCTGGCGCCGGATGAGGTAGAGCAGCAGATCGAGCGGCCCCTCGAAGGTATCGAGGAACACCTCCAGCGCATCGGGCGGGATGAACAGGTCCTGGGGCAGCTCGTGATAGGGCTGCCCCAGGACTTTCGCGATGGGTAGTGCGGCGCTAGTCCCCGTCTCGGCAGCGGGGACTGTCACCGGTTCAGCGACATCACTCAAACGGGGTCGGGTCTCCGGCACCGCGACGACGCAATACCGGCTCGTCGTCAGAGAAATCGACCACTGTGGTGGGCTGCTCGCCCAGATAACCGCCGTTGACCACCAGATCGATCTGCTTGCCCAGCTTGTCGAAGATCTCTTCCGGGTCAAACTCGGCCATCTCGGACTCCGGCAGGATCAATGTGGTGGAGAGCAACGGCTCGCCGAGGGCTTCCAGCAGTGCCTGGGCAATTTTGTTGTCCGGCACCCGGATGCCAATGCTCTTTTTCTTCTCGTTCATCAGGCGGCGCGGCACCTCTTTGGTCGCCTTGAAGATGAAGGTGTAGGCGCCCGGGGTGTTGTTCTTGATCAGGCGAAACGCGCTGTTGTCGACCTTGGCGTAGGTGGAGATCTCGGAGAGATCGCGGCACACCAGGGTGAAGTCGTGGTTGGCGTCGAGGCGACGGATGCGGCAGATGCGCTCCAGCGCGCCCTTGTCACCCATCTGGCAACCCAGCGCATAACCGGAGTCGGTCGGATAGACGATGACGCCGCCGTTCTGGATGATCTGTACCGCCTGACCGATCAGACGGGCCTGGGGGTTTTCCGGATGTACGTAAAAATGCTGACTCATAGCTTGTTCTCGCAATGGGGGCAGCAATACCTGCCCGCTCGTATGGTCACGGGTCAAAGACCCATGACACTACCTTAACCTGTTTGTGGCTGCTTCGCTGGCGCCGTTAGCGACTCGCCAGCAACTCGGCATGTTGCTCGGTGGTGAGCCCAAAGTGACCGGGATAGGCCAGCCAGACGGGCATGCCTTCCTTTGGCAGCCAGAGGTGGCGGCCCAGCTCGGTCCAGTTGGAGGGGAAGTGAAAATCCGATCCCACCGAGATATAGAGGTCGTGATCCTTGGCCCACTGGCCCAGATTGGCCCGCTCCTGCGGACTCTGCTGAGGCAATGAGACCTCCATGGCATCGCCACCGGCCGCCTTGAAGGCCACCAGCAGCCGCTTGATCCACTTGGCGGTGAGATCGTAACGGCTGGGGTGGGCCAGCACCGCCAGCCCACCGGCGGCGTGAATGGCCGCGATGGCTTCGCTCATCTCGGGCCACTCGGCCGGGGCATACCCTTTATTGCCACGGCTCAGGTACTTTTTGAATACCTTCTGCATGTTGTCGGCTACCCCGCGCGCCACCAGCACCCGGGCAAAGTGGGCGCGGGTCACGGCGGCGTCACCGGCCAACTGTTTGGCCTCTTCATAGGTGCCGGGGATGAGGCACTTCTCCAGACGACGTCCGATTTCCAGCGCACGCGCCTCACGACGTGCCAGCTGACCGGCCAGAAAGTCGGTCAGCTGCGGATTTTTTTCATCCACCCCCAGCGCCACGATATGGATCTCGTGATGCTCCCAGCCGGTGGAGATCTCGACCCCGCTCACCAGTCGCAGCGGCAGTTGCTCGGCGTCGATGGTGCGGCGCACTTCATCAAGCCCGGCAAGGGTGTCGTGGTCAGTAACTGCCAACACCTCGACCTGTTTCTCGGCGGCGCGGCGCACCAGTTCGGCTGGGCTCAGCACCCCGTCGGAGGCAGTGGTATGGCAGTGAAGATCGAATCTCATCAGGTTATTCCGCTCTCGTGGTCAGGTCACCATTCATGGCAAATCGGTGAAAGAAGGCTAAAAAGCGACTTGACTTGGCCGCGGCTTTATCGTTTTCTGTAGGCACTTCATTGCAAACATCTTTTTACAGGACTTTATCATGCAAACGACTTCCATCCTGACCATCTGGTGGTGGCACACTCCCTGACATGCGGGCGTGTGGTCGTTGCTGTACCTGTAATCTGACAGCAAATTAAGAACCCAAAGAAAAAGCCCGCTGACCCCAGCGGGCTTTTTTATTATCCGGCAAATGGACCTGTGATGAAACCGAGAATTCAGACAAGCAAGCTGACCTGGCGATGGCGCCCCTGAACCAGCCACCCCGGACCAATTAAATTTCTAAGGAATTCAACGTCATGAACATCGGTAACACGCATCACACGCAAGGGAACGCACTATGACAGCCACACATCGCCTTCCTCTGGGTGAATTCGATACCCTCAAACTCAACGCCCCCTATGTGGCCGATCCGCTGGCGCTCTATACCCGCCTCTGTCAGGGCCGCCCCAACAACCTGCTGCTGGAATCGGTGGAGATCGACTCCAAGGCGGGTAAACAGAGCCTGCTGCTGGTCGATGCCTGCCTGCGCATCGAGTGCCGTGGCCGCACCGTGCGGGTGCGCAGCCTGAACGACAACGGCGCCCAGTTGCAAAGCCTGCTGGCCGAGCGGCTGCCTGCGGTGGTGACCCGCTCGCTGGTAGATGGTGAGCTGCAGCTCGACTTCCCGGCCTCCGATCGGGAGCTGGACGAAGATTCCCGCCTCAAGGGGAGCAGCGTGCTGGACGTGCTGCGCACCCTGCAGCGGGAGCTCGATTGCCAGTTGGGTAAAGAGGCGCTCTTTATGGCGGGCAGCTTTGCCTACGACCTCATCGCCTCTTTTGAAGATCTGCCCGAAGTGCCACAGGGGAGCAATGACTGCCCCGACTACTGCTTCTATGTGGCCGAAACCCTGATCACCATCGACCATATCGAGCGCACCACTCAACTGCTGGCCTGCATCTTTGGCGGCGACAGCGACGAAAGCCAGGTTGAAGACAGATACACCCGCCTGACCGAACGGCTCACCGACTTCAAACAGATTTGCCAGCAACCTCTAAGCGCCGAGCTGACCACCCAGCCCCTGACCGGTTGCATGAGCGTGGACAAGAGCGACAAACAGTTCTGCGCCGAGGTAGAGAAGCTCAAGGGCTTTATCCGCCGTGGCGACATCTTTCAGGTGGTGCCGTCCCGCTGCTTCTCCCTGCCCTGCCCGAACCCCCTGGCCGCCTATCGCCGCCTCAAGCAGACCAACCCCAGCCCCTACATGTTCTACGTGCAGGATGAGGGCTTCACCCTGTTTGGTGCCTCGCCGGAGAGCGCGGTGAAATTCTGTGCCGCCAGCCGCGATGTGGAGATGTACCCCATCGCCGGTACCCGCCGCCGCGGTTTCAACCCCGATGGCAGCATCAACCGGGATCTCGACGGCCGTATCGAGCTGGAGCTGCGTCAGGACGAGAAAGAGGTGGCCGAACATCTGATGCTGGTAGATCTGGGCCGCAACGACATCGCCCGCATCTCGGAGCCCGGCACCCGCTACGTCAAGGAGCTGCTGAAAGTGGATCGCTACAGCCACGTGATGCATCTGGTCTCCAAGGTAGTCGGCACCCTGCGCTCTGACCTTGACGCCCTGCACGCCTATCAGGCCTGCATGAACATGGGCACCCTGACCGGCGCCCCCAAGATCCGCGCCAGCGAGCTTATTCGCATGGTGGAAGGCAAGCGCCGCGGCAGCTACGGCGGCGCGGTCGGCTACATCAACGGCGCCGGCGAGATGGATACCTGCATCGTCATCCGCTCCGCCTTTGTCAAAGAGGGCGTGGCCCATGTGCAGGCCGGTGCCGGGGTGGTCTATGACTCCAAGCCGCAAGCCGAAGCGGACGAAACCCGCGCCAAGGCGGCCGCCGTGCTGGCCGCCATCGCTGCCAGCCATGGCACCTCCCTGCAAGCTCTGAGTGCCCAGCAGGAGCAACATAAGGACGTGAGCCATGACTAATATCTTCCTGCTCGATAACTTCGATTCATTTACCTACAACCTCGTCGACCAGTTCCGATCCCTCGGCTATCCGGTGCGGATCTACCGCAACAGCCTGCCGGCCAGCCGCATCATGAGCGAGATCGCCGCCTGTGAAGGGGACGCCGTACTGGTGCTCTCACCGGGCCCGGGCGCCCCCCACGAAGCGGGTTGCCTCATCGACCTTATCAAGCTGGCCCGCGGTCAGGTGCCCATCCTCGGTATCTGCCTCGGCCATCAGGCCCTGTGCGAAGCCTACGGTGGCACCGTCGGTGCGGCAGGCGAAATTGTCCACGGCAAGCGCTCCCTGATTGAGCACAACGGCCACGGCGCCTTCGCGGGGCTGCAAAGCCCCTTGCCGGTGGCCCGCTACCACTCACTGGTCGCCACCTATGTACCGGAAGAGCTGACGGTGATTGCCCACTATCAGGGCATGCCCATGGCCATCGAGCAGCAGGATGAGCGGGTGCTGGGTTTCCAGTTCCACCCGGAATCCATCATGACTTCGGAAGGGGCCCGTCTGCTGACTCAGGCGCTCGCCCATATCACCCGTCCAGAAAGCAGTGTGCGGTAAGGAGACCAACATGCATCAACATCTCAACACCCTCTATCAGGGTCAATCTCTGAGCCGTGAAAGTACCCGCGACGCCTTCGGTCAGGTGGTACGTGGCGAAGTGGACCCCATCGTGCTCGCCAGTCTCTTGACCGCCCTCAAGATCAAGGGGGAGACCCCGGAGGAGATCGCCGGTGCCGCCGAGGCCCTCTTGGCAGAAGCGCGCGACTTCCCGCGTCCGGATTATGAGTTTTGCGACATCGTCGGCACCGGTGGCGATGGCCTCAACACCATCAACGTCTCCACCACCTCGGCGCTGGTCGCCGCCGCCTGCGGCCTGAAAGTGGCCAAGCACGGCAACCGCTCGGTCTCGAGCAAGTCGGGCTCGAGCGATCTGCTCGACAAGATGGGCATCAAGCTTGACATGAGCCCGGCGCAGGCGCGCCGCTGCCTGGACGAGCTCGGCATCTGCTTCCTGTTCGCCCCCCAGTATCACGCCGGGGTGCGCCATGCCATGCCGGTGCGTCAGGCCCTCAAGACCCGCACCCTGTTCAACGTGTTGGGGCCGCTTATCAACCCCGCTCGCCCCACCTATCAGCTGATGGGGGTCTATGCCCCCGAGCTGGTGCGCCCCATCGCAGAAACCCTGCTGGCACTGGGGCTGAAAACCGGTATGGTGGTTCACGGCGCCGGGCTGGATGAAATTGCCATCCACGGCCCGACCCAGGTAGCCCAGATCCGTGACGGCGAGATCCGCGAATTTCTGCTCACCCCAGCCGACTTTGGCCTCGAGACCTATCCGGTCAGCGCCATTCAGGGCGGTGAGCCTGAAGAGAACCGCGCCATCACCGCCGCCATCCTGGAAGGGCGTGGCACCCCGGCCCACAACGCCGCCATTGCCGCCAATGTGGCGCCACTGCTGCTGATGGCGGGCAAGGCGAAAGATCTCAAGAGCGCGGCGGCCGAGGTGCTAGCGGTGCTGGCGAGCGGCAAGGCAGCGGATCTGGCTGCTCGGCTCGCCACTTTGAGCCATCAGGAAGCGGGCCATCAGGAGGCATGATGTCAGCCACCACATTGCACAACAGTCATTCAGAACGCCCGCAGGGCAAGAGCCAGTTTCGCAAGGATAACGAGATGTCAGACCTTATCGCCCCCCATGCTTTTCTGAACATGGCCTCCATCAGCCAGACCATTCTCGGCAAGATCGTGGCGGCCAAGCAGGAGTGGGTCGCCGCCCGCAAGCTGGCCCAGCCGCTGGAGAGCTTCCAGCGCGCGCTGACCCCAAGCGATCGGGATTTCGTCGGCGCGCTCAAGGCTGACTCCACCCGCTTTATTCTGGAGTGCAAGAAGGCCTCCCCCTCCAAGGGCTTGATCCGCGACGATTTCAGCCCGGAGGCCATCGCCGACATCTATGGCAAATACGCCACCGCCATCTCGGTGCTGACCGACGAGAAGTTCTTTCAGGGGGATTTCGCCTTTTTGCCGCGGGTGCGCAGCCGCGTATCGCAGCCGGTGCTGTGCAAGGATTTCATGATTGACCCCTATCAGGTCTATCTGGCCCGCCACTATCAGGCAGACGCCATCCTCTTGATGCTCTCGGTGCTCACCGACGAAGGCTATCGCGCCCTGTTTGCGGTCGCCAAGGAGCTGGGCCTTGGCGTGCTCACCGAGGTGAGCAACGAGGAGGAGCTGACCCGCGCCATCGCGCTGGGGGCGCCGGTGATTGGCATCAACAACCGGGATCTGCGCGACTTGAGCGTCGATCTCAACCGCACCAAACAACTGGCCAAAGATATTCCGAGCGATCGGGTGGTGATCAGCGAGTCCGGCATCAACCATCGCGCCCAGGTAGCGGATCTGCGCCACTACGCCAAGGGCTTTCTGGTGGGCTCGTCATTGATGGCCGAGCCGGATCTGGAAGCCGCAGTGCGCAAGCTGGTACTGGGCCAAAACAAGGTGTGCGGCCTCACCCGCGCCGAGGATGCCGCCGCTGCCCATCAGGCGGGCGCGGTGTTTGGCGGTCTTATCTTTGTGGCGAAAAGCCCGCGTTATGTGGACATCCCCGCCGCCCGCGCCGTGATGGCGGGCGCACCGCTCTCCTATGTGGGGGTATTTCGCAACGCCCAGCCCGCCACAATTGCCAAGACGGTGGATGCGCTGGGGCTCGCCGCGGTGCAACTGCATGGGGATGAGGATGCTGCCTATATCGAGGAACTGCGGCCGCTGCTGCCCGCTGGCTGCCAGATCTGGAAAGCAATCGGAGTCACAAGCGGCGAGCCGCTGCCCGCCCTCGACTACCCGGCCGATCGCCTGCTTCTCGATACCAAAGTAGGCAGCCAGAGCGGCGGCACAGGTCAGGCGTTCGACTGGGCCCTGCTGGCCACGCTCGATAAAGCCAAGCTGATGCTGGCGGGCGGCCTTAATCCCGACAACGCCCTGCAGGCGGCGCAAGTGGGCTGCCTCGGACTTGATTTCAACTCCGGGGTGGAGAGTGCCCCGGGCCAGAAGGATGCGCACAAGATTGCAGCCGCCTTCGGTGCACTGCGCAACCTGTAACGCAACCCTTTTTGATGTTTCGATTTAGCTAATACAAGGAAGAAGCCATGACCCTGCTCAACCCGTTTTTCGGTGAATTTGGCGGTATGTATGTACCCCAAATCCTTATCCCGGCCCTGCTCCAGCTGGAGAAAGCCTTTGTCGATGCCAAGGATGATCCGGCCTTTATCGCCGAGTTTCAGTCCCTGCTGACCGAGTATGCCGGTCGCCCGACCCCGCTCACCCTGACTCGCAATCTGACCAAGGGCACCAAGACCCGACTCTATCTGAAGCGTGAAGATCTGCTGCACGGCGGCGCCCACAAGACCAACCAGGTGCTGGGTCAAGCCCTGCTCGCCAAGCGGATGGGCAAGAACGAGATCATCGCCGAAACCGGTGCCGGTCAGCATGGAGTGGCCACTGCGCTGGCCTGCGCCCTGCTCGGCCTCAAGTGCCGGGTCTATATGGGCGCCAAGGATTGCGAGCGCCAGAAGCCCAACGTATTTCGCATGAAGCTGATGGGCGCCACCGTCATCCCGGTGCACTCCGGCTCGTCCACCCTCAAGGATGCCTGCAACGAGGCGCTGCGCGACTGGGCTGCCAACTACGAGTCGGCCCACTACCTGCTCGGCACCGCCGCCGGCCCACACCCCTTCCCCACCATCGTGCGGGAGTTCCAGAAGATGATCGGCGAAGAGGCCAAGGCCCAGTGCTTCGAGAAGGAGGAGCGACTACCCGACGCGGTGATCGCCTGCGTCGGCGGCGGGTCGAACGCCATCGGCATGTTTGCCGACTTTATCGATGAGCCGTCGGTGCGCCTCATCGGCGTCGAGCCGGGTGGTCACGGCATCGAGAGCGGCGAGCACGGTGCGCCGCTCGGTCACGGCAGCAAGGGGGTCTTCTTTGGCATGCACTCCTACCTGATGCAAGACAATCAGGGCCAAATTCAGGAGTCCTACTCTGTTTCGGCAGGACTGGATTTCCCCTCCGTCGGCCCGCAGCACGCCCACCTGGCCGCCATCGGCCGCGCCGAGTACCCCTCGGTAACCGACAAGGAGGCGCTGGACGCCTTCCAGGAGCTGGCCAAATCCGAAGGCATCATACCCGCGCTGGAGTCCTCCCACGCGCTGGCCCACGCCCTCAAGATGGCCCGCAGTGAACCGGAAAAAGAGCAGGTGCTCATCGTCAACCTCTCCGGCCGTGGCGACAAAGATATCTTCACCGTGGCAGACATTTTTGAGAAAGAAGGAACCTTGTCATGAACCGTTACGCACAACTCTTCTCCCGTCTGGACGACGCCAATCAGGGCGCCTTTGTGCCGTTCGTGATGCTCGGTGACCCCACTCCTGAACTCTCGCTGGCCATCGTCGATGCGCTGGTCGAAGGGGGCGCCGATGCCCTCGAGCTCGGCATTCCCTTCTCCGATCCGGTGGCAGACGGCCCCACCATTCAGGGCGCCGCCCTGCGCGCCTTTGCCAGCCACACCACCCCGGACGACTGCTTCGAGCTGCTTGGCCGCATCCGCGCCAAGTACCCGCAACTGCCCATTGGCCTCTTGGTCTACGCCAACCTGGTCTATGTGCGCAAAATCGATGGCTTCTACGAGAAGTGCCAGCAGGCTGGCGTGGACTCGGTGCTGGTCGCCGACGTGCCGGTGCAGATGTGCGCCCCCTACAAGGCGGCCGCCGACAAGTTCGGCATCGACAGCATCTTTATCGCCCCGCCCAATGGCGATGCCGAGACCCTGAAACAGGTGGCGGAGCTTGGCAATGGTTACACCTATCTGGTAAGCCGCGCTGGCGTCACCGGCGCCGAGACCAAGGCCGGCATGCCGGTGGAAGGGCTCATCAATACCCTGCGTGAGTTCAATGCGCCGCCCGCCCTGCTCGGCTTTGGCATCAGCGAACCGGCTCAGGTGCGTGAGGCCATCGCCGCTGGCGCCGCCGGTGCCATCTCCGGCTCCGCCGTGGTGAAGATCATCGAGACCCACCACCAGAACCCGGAGCATATGCTCACTCGTCTGAAGGAGTTTGTGGAAGGGATGAAGGCCGCGACCAATAGATAAAGTTGGATTTGGGGTCAGCTGGTTGTGACCCTTATCTGCCAGTTCGCATAACCACGTAAAAGGGAGCCTGACCGGCTCCCTTTCTTTTTATCTCGCTCGCACCCGCTTGCAGCTCTCGGCGTCTTGCCCCCTCTCCCTCCGGGAGAGGGCTGGGGTGAGGGCGGCTTTGCACTCCCTGCCAAATGAGTTGCTCACTCAGCGTACGCCCTAATGACTAATTTATTGATCCAACACAGATTCCCACAAAAACATGCTTCTCAACCCTCTCCCCTCGCCCTTAAGATAGCCAAACGACAATCCCTCTCTCGGGAGCGCACCATGGCTGCGATTGTTGCTATCTCGCAGGTTAAAAGCAGCGGACTGGGGACTGTCACTCAGGGGCGGTAGCGTGGTTTTTGTAGGTTGCTGCAGCGAGTAGCAAAGCCCAACAGGCAAGCATTATTGCACCAACCAGATCGGGATAAACAAGGATGTGGTAGATCGGTACAACAGATTTACATATATATTCGCGGTAAACGTTGGGCTTCACTTCGTTCAGCACCAACCTACGATTTTTAGCCCAACACGCGAATTCAACTTCGAAGTGCGACACTCGCCTATGCCGCCTGACGGTACTCTTCGAATACCTTGACAGGCTGCCTGAATCCGAGACATTTCCGAGGTCGTAGGTTGAGCCACTGCTCCGCTCTCCTGACATCCTCGTCCGTGACCTCTCTCAGGTCTGTTCCCTTTGGGATAAACTGCCTCAACAGCCCATTGCTGTTCTCGTTCAGACCGCGCTCCCACGAAGAGTAAGGGTGCGCAAAGTAAGTCTCGGCACCCAGCGCTTCCTCTATCGCCTTGTGTTCGGCAAACTCGCCGCCGTTGTCAAAGGTGATGGTATGCACCTGCTCGATGTAGGGAGTTAACATCTCGATTATCGCATCCCGCACCACCCCAGCCTGTTTGCTCGCGACCCGCTTGACCAGATAGAGCCGGCTCTTGCGCTCCACCAGGGTGACCAGTGCACCTGTGCCTTGCTTGCCCAGCACCGTGTCCGCCTCCCAATCACCGAGCCGCTCCCGGCTATCGACGATAGCCGGCCGTTCATCAATAGAGCGGGCTTCCTTGATGGGAGAACGCAGGCTGCTCGCCCCCTTGCGGTAGCGCTTGTGGCCCTGGCGCAGATGGCGGTACAACTGGCCACCCCGGGCTTTGTCGGCGGCCACATGGCGGTATATCCACTCGTGACTCACCATGAGGCCTATCTGCTTGCCCACCGCGCTTATCTGCTCCGGGCTCCACCACCAGGCGAGTGTCAGCTCGACAAACTGGATGACATCGGCAGATAGCCGAGATTTGGCCGCACTGGCCCGTCGGTGGGTGGCGTGCTGATGCGCATTGTCTGGCTGGTAGCCCTGCGGCCCGGCGTTACGACGCAGCTCCCGGTAGAGGGTGGAGCGATGAACGCCAATGGCGCGTGCGGTGGCAAGGATGGACATCCCCTGTGCGCGAAGCACCGATAACTGGTATCGTTGCCCCTCGGTCAACTGCTGATAGCTCATGGTGATACTGCTTTTACTTTGGCGAGCAGAAGGGTACCACCAATCAGCAGTTGGCCACCTCTCGCCATTCATCCATGAGTGTCGCACTTATTATCTGAATTCCCG
>NZ_JBFOCT010000016.1:0-13788 GCF_040907925.1 Aeromonas sp. s12
CGGGAATTCAGATAATAAGTGCGACACTCATGGATGAATGGCGAGAGGTGGCCAACTGCTGATTGGTGGTACCCTTCTGCTCGCCAAAGTAAAAGCAGTATCACCATGAGCTATCAGCAGTTGACCGAGGGGCAACGATACCAGTTATCGGTGCTTCGCGCACAGGGGATGTCCATCCTTGCCACCGCACGCGCCATTGGCGTTCATCGCTCCACCCTCTACCGGGAGCTGCGTCGTAACGCCGGGCCGCAGGGCTACCAGCCAGACAATGCGCATCAGCACGCCACCCACCGACGGGCCAGTGCGGCCAAATCTCGGCTATCTGCCGATGTCATCCAGTTTGTCGAGCTGACACTCGCCTGGTGGTGGAGCCCGGAGCAGATAAGCGCGGTGGGCAAGCAGATAGGCCTCATGGTGAGTCACGAGTGGATATACCGCCATGTGGCCGCCGACAAAGCCCGGGGTGGCCAGTTGTACCGCCATCTGCGCCAGGGCCACAAGCGCTACCGCAAGGGGGCGAGCAGCCTGCGTTCTCCCATCAAGGAAGCCCGCTCTATTGATGAACGGCCGGCTATCGTCGATAGCCGGGAGCGGCTCGGTGATTGGGAGGCGGACACGGTGCTGGGCAAGCAAGGCACAGGTGCACTGGTCACCCTGGTGGAGCGCAAGAGCCGGCTCTATCTGGTCAAGCGGGTCGCGAGCAAACAGGCTGGGGTGGTGCGGGATGCGATAATCGAGATGTTAACTCCCTACATCGAGCAGGTGCATACCATCACCTTTGACAACGGCGGCGAGTTTGCCGAACACAAGGCGATAGAGGAAGCGCTGGGTGCCGAGACTTACTTTGCGCACCCTTACTCTTCGTGGGAGCGCGGTCTGAACGAGAACAGCAATGGGCTGTTGAGGCAGTTTATCCCAAAGGGAACAGACCTGAGAGAGGTCACGGACGAGGATGTCAGGAGAGCGGAGCAGTGGCTCAACCTACGACCTCGGAAATGTCTCGGATTCAGGCAGCCTGTCAAGGTATTCGAAGAGTACCGTCAGGCGGCATAGGCGAGTGTCGCACTTCGAAGTTGAATTCGCGTAGTAATTTCGTTCCTGACTCATATAAGTTTCATAGCCAAAATTATTTTTAAGAAATGACTCTAAAAACTTAATTGGAATTTTCCTGTTAGATGGAATGATAAAATAGTCATTATTAAAGAATTTTTTTACTGCAATGAGTTCATGCCCAAACTCAAATTTTCCATTCTCAATCCACGCCAGGAATTTACCAGCCTCATCACTACTGTAGCAATAATTGTCACTGAGTTTTAAATTATTGGCTAGCGATCTTATCATTGCAAATGTTACTGATTCTTGACTATTATAATCGTCAGTACACTTATATAATGGAATGTTATTTGTAATTATTCTGCGTGTATTTCCTCTATCATCAAACCTAATCAATTCCTCACTCAATACCTCACTATAAAAGTGCTCAATATCAAAAGCCTCCTGAGCATAAAATTCACTTCTATTTAATAACCCGCAAATTCGATCCTCCTCTGTTTTCAACTCAGCTAACTCAAGCATTTTTTTATCACTCATCGTCATCTCAGGTAAAAGATAGCTAATTTTATAACCCTGTTGTTCAAACATTGTTAGTAGAGTGTAATTATAATCCAAACACAACTTATGTTGAATAAATAATCGGTTAACCATATGCATTAATGTGGGGTTGTGGCAATACTCATGCAAACGTTCAATAGAGTAATCACACCCCAACGCTGACATCACCAGCTCTGTAATGATATGATCTCTATTTTTATACACCCTATTTTTGCCACCAAGTAGCGCTAAAAATGCATTATTAGCATTCCTCGCTCGGTGGACAAACTGCATAATATCATTAGGCTGAACGAGCCCATTTGAAACAATTGCAGTAAATGTTAGGTCCTTATCTGTGAAACTAAATCCATTTTTCACAACCGGTGTAAAAATTGATACCAGTTTACTGCCAACACATTTTTTTATAGCACCATTAGGGAATTTACGAGCAGTGTCAGCATCGATTAAAATTTTATTTGGTGTATTTACTGCATTTACCAATACGTTAACATTTGATTTTTTTGCATTGTGTGCCTCGTCGCTAAATACAATACATTTTTTTCCACTTGATGCACGCTCATTGATCTTGTTTATAACATCTGGTTTAGTTGTTAAAAATATTTCTGGCATATTCTTAGGTTTGGATGATCTATACACGAAAACTTTCTTATTACTGAATTCAGCCAAGCCAACTATAAAATCAAATGAATTCTGACTTAAAAACGCATCGGCAATAACAACCGTGCTGGCATCAGCAATAATTTTTTTGAAATTATCCATCCTTTCAATGTATTCATCAACTGAGACTCTCATGCCCAATTCTGAGTGCATTAAATTAAAAACATCCTCAAACTCATCTATAATCAAAACTTGGCACTTATCCCGGATATGCTTATATTTTTTACTATATAAAATGCTCAGACTAACACCATAGACACCGGTTTCATTTTTGGTGATATCTGTATGATAGTGTCGTTCATCCTGATCAGGATACAGTGAATTCGTGAACGCTCGAGATGGATTTAAAAAAATAGGATGCATGCCATTATTCCCAGCCTCGTCAAATGTGGGTATTAGGCAATTAGTTGTTTTACCAGTCCCTGGCGGAGTAACAACTATGTGAATCCCAGGGAAACGATCTAGACACAATCTTTCGTGACAAAGTTCGATATTAGTTTCAGTAATATTATCATTCTTAGTATAGAAATTGTGCGCCAAAGATACCGCGCTCTTTTTAGCAAACAAGTGTTTGTTTATAGCCTCGGCGATTCTAGTATGGAATCGATTACTAGTTTGAGACCAAACATAATCAATTAGAGACGTCTGAGACATTATTTCTGGGCAAACATGATGAGAGTTTAGCGCCACAAAATTAATTGCTTCTTGCTCCTCCACCTCATTTTTAGCATACCCGAGAAGCAGCAACCCTAGATTGACCTTGTTCGAACAAGTCTTAAACTCATGCCCATCAAGCACGACTGTGATCTTATAATCGAATGCAATTTTCACTGCATCAAATCCCGATTTATTGTCACTGATTAATCTTACTGAATTCCTAGACTCACCATCGCCAATAATTTCTACGATTTTATCCCTCAGCGCGTTAGATTCATCAATCCCAAACTTCAACTGGCAGTTTTCGCCACAACTCAACACAATCATATCCACCTCATTTAGTTTTTATAATAATATGGTGGCGTTTTTCAACGCTACACTTTTATTATAGTTATTAAATATTTAAATACTTCTCTAGCATTCACACCTAAAATTTGGCGTAGGTATGCTCCTTAGAGATTTTTTAATCTCTTGGAAGAATTCATAAATATAAATTATGTATCTACATACACTGACTGGTATGTATGAAATGAACGATATGCTGATTCCAATGCGTTTGCAATAGGGTAAAGAAAAATATCTTGACTTTCTTCTTGAATTATTAGTTAAACATTATAATTGAGCCCTAAAATGGCAAAAATATCTATAAACTCTAATAATTTTGAGGGGATGAGTGTTCTATCTCAACAGTCAACTCGATTCAGAATCAGTCGTTCAATACAAAGTGGACAAGAACGATGTATGAGGTGCTTGTGACAAGGGCGGTCTTTGAGGTGATTTATTGTAACTGGTGTAAATGCACCACAGTGGTGCAAAACTCAAAAATTGTAGCCCGAACTACGATTGATTTATAGATAGGCAATATGTATTAGGGAAGGTGCTAACAAGTCACTTGGCACAAAAACACACCATTCTAAATTATTGATATTAAATGGCTAAACTTTTTAGTTTTGGCACATAGGGTACTTATTCGCACCTTCCTTAAGCTGGTGCTCGGCCAGCCACAGCGACAGCCGGGCAATCTCACATGCAAAATCGTCGATTTCGATGCCGTAAAATTGCGACAGATGCAGCCCGCTCATGGCAAATCCTTGCGGATCAACTTCCTCCAATGCCTTGATCACTGCCATCTCAAGCTTGCGTAGCTCCTTATAAGCCACGATCAAGAAGTTACCCGAGCCGCAGGCTGGGTCGAAAACCTTGATTTTGCCCAGCCGCACCAATAACGCTTGCAACCCTCTAGCACGTTTACTCGTTACAACCTGTAACTGTTTATCAAGTTCATCCTGCAACGAATCAAGAAACAGCGGCTGAATCACCTTCATGATATTGCTGTAAGAGGTATAGTGCTGGCCAAGACGACTGCGCTGTTCTACGTCGATGACGGCCTGGAACATACTGCCGAAGATGTCAGGATTGATCTCGCTCCAATCCATGGTGCCGCATTCAAGCAGGATCCGGCGGCCTTTCTTACCCAGTTCCGGGATGGGTTGATCAGATGAAAAAAGTCCGCCATTGACGTAGGGGAATGCCGTCAGATGCACAGGTAAATTTTGCCGCTTAGCACTGCCTGGTTCGCTATTGAGCACCGTGAACAATTGATCGAGGAAGAAGTCCAGATCGCGACCATCTTCCTCTGTGTAGCTCTGGATGGCAGAAGTAAACTGCCCTTTGGCAAAAATGCCGGTATCTTCGGCAAATAGGCAAAACAGCAAGCGAGTCAAAAAGACGTTCAGAGCGTGGATGTCAGCAGGCTGGCTAAGGTCATTTTGAGTGCGAATCAGGTCAAACAGCTTGCCCATTTTCTCGGCAGCTTTGACATCGGCCGGGTTTTCGCTTCTCATGATGGCTTTTTCCAGTCCGACCAGTGGCAGGAAGAAACCATAGTTGCTGTGCAGCTCCTCAAGCTCAATATCGAGCAACTCTTTGCTTAAAGTATCCCACGCCAGAAACCGGATAAAATCTGTGACCAACACAAATCGGATCTTGTGTTTAGCAATAGCAGGATCGCTTAAGCGAGCATCCAACAAGGCATTCAGGTCTGCTCTCTCTACTGTTGGCTGGAAGTAAAGCTTGTTCTTGAGCGCAACATGACCTGCTTCTTTTGCTAAATTTCTCGGGTCATCGCCATTGCGAATTCGTGAGACAGTGGCTTTGGGGAAACCGAACACTGTCAGAAAGCTGTATATAAATTCATCGACATCTAGCTCTTGAGTCAGTTGTTCGAGCTGTTCGAAAATTTTCGCCTGATTGACGGCCATTAGTGGTCCTAAGATGTTTGTTGATTATTTTTTGCCTAACCCTGACACTTCATCAATCACGTACAAAGTTGCCTTGAGTAAGCCACTTATACTCTAGGGTTGGAGACTGTAATGACAGGGCTCAACCAAATTCTCTATATCATAACTCTACTATTTAACTGGGAGTCAATCAACTACACACTAAAAATGGGCGTTAAGCTACACGCCCATTTATAAAACATCCTCAACACCCAATTTAAAATGGTAGTTAATACTGAATATGATAAAGAGCTTCATTTCTTATTTCATCATCAAAATTAGTAGGCAAGGACAGAATCTCATCTAATACTGGGACAATCACGTTATCGTTGATATTTTTTCTAGCAATGTTGCCAACATTATCTAAAAACTCAGAAACAAGTGCCAGCAAACAACACTCACCAAGATCACTCATGATACTTTTTTTGTCTAAGATAGAAATCAACATATTGATCCCATCTTCATACTTCTCATTATCATTCAAATACATTTTTGCAAGTTGAAATGTTGCACCTAAATGGTTAGCATTACGAGAAGCTAACTCAAACAATTTAATTGCATCGTCCTTGTTCTTATCATGATGTAGTGCGATATAACCACGTCGATAGTTTATATCATCATCATAAAGACTCGGGAATTTACTAATATAGGAATCCATAATCTCTTTACATTTATGTATATCTGAATTTACTCCATCACCAATGTGATAGATATATGCTATACGACATAGGATTTCTGGGTCTCCAGAACCAATACATTGGTTATACCAAAATTCAGCTTTTTCAAGATCTTGGGATACAGTAAGCCCCTTTGCATAGCGAGTTCCCAGTACAAATTGAGCCTTGCTATCACCTGATTTAGCTAGCGAAACAAGTTCATCTATATTGCTGTCATCTAAATGATGGAAATAATGAATTTCTGTGTAGTTTAACAGGTGGTAATCTTCGACCAAAAACATAAGGTGCGTCAATGCCGACCGACAATTAGTATCACCATAACCTGCTCGATAGAGTTGCCAGTACAATTTGGCTAGTTGCCATTTTGCGTCTCTTACTCCATTTTCATATGCGTATTCTAGACTACTCTTAATACTTTCAATATCTCTGAGAAATATATCCTTATGATTCTCACATTCACCTTTGTCATTCAATAATGACCTGAGTTCGCAAAGTTCCTTCACAGACAGTAAATATTTAGCGGCAGGATAGTTTCCATACGCAGCAGAGGAAAGCATCTCCAGTCCATCACTACAGCTCGCATTTTCATTTAACAGTATGATGCTGGCCTTATATTTAGCTTCCATATTGCCTTTTTTTGCTGCTTCGAGATAATGCCCCCAATCTGGCCCTATTTCATATTCACATCCTCCAATCTTGATGTTCTCAAACTGAGTATTATCAAGAGCGTATCCCAGCCAACAGTAGCACATGTCTCCAATTTTCACTTGCGCCTGAATATGCCCGGCATCTTTTGCTTTATTTAAAAACTCAAATGCCATATTGAGATCACGATCTATCTTATATTTTTTGTAGATTTTTAGATGCATTAATCCTAATTGATATAACGCATCAATATTTCCCTGTTCTGCTGAGAGTGTAAATAGCTGATTTGCATGTACATCAACCTCTGGCCCTTCATTTATATTGACTAAATGAATACCCATATTCAATTGGGCCAGTGGATGGCCATTTTTCACTGCCAACTCAAGCCATTCTATTGATTTTTTTTCATAGCTTTTCTTGGACGTTTTTTCACTTATCTTCAAACACAGTTGAGATAAGTTATACTGTGCGTTGCCATTTCCCTTTTCAGCTGATTTTGTATAACAATATTCAGCTTTATCGTCATCCTTAGGTATTAAAACCCCTTCGTCATAAATCCATCCTAGTGTAAAGTAGGACAGGGCGCACCCACGATCCCCAGCTTTCCAAAAATACTTAATTGCTTTATTTATATTTTGAGTTACACCATGACCATGAAAATAGAGCATGCCAAGTTTTAAATTTGATTGAGGGTGGCCACGTAACGCTGCGAGCTCATATGTTTTAATCGCTTTTAGAAAGTCAGCTTCTACGCCGATCCCAAATTCGTAAGAAATTGCCTCTTGATATATTGGCTCCATAGAGCGCTCATAACAATCAACTACTTTTTCAGTACCATTGCCGATCTTTATGAATGTCATTCATACCTCCACGTATCCATTTAGTCAACTTGATCTCAATCTATCATCTTCAGAATTTTGTTTAATTACATTTAAGCATAAGTATGAGCTCTGTAACATTTATCCTAGATTTATAGCAGATCATCCACGCAACACATGCTCAATGAGCCTGGCAAGGCAGGGTTTCGCATCAAAGCCTTGCGCACATACTCATCACTATCAAAAAGTAACTCGTTCATCTGTTCAGGTTTTAGTAGCGGATTACTCGCCGCTGACATACGGATTAAAGGACGGTCATCAGAAACAAATTGAATCAAAATCCGGGATGGCAATGCACGATTAGCAGCTGCCGCAGCCAAAACCCTTATATCATCGTGGTTTGTCCGCTCAAGCAATTGTATCAATAACGCTTGCGAAACCTTCGGGTTACCAGCAATACCGACACGGACATCTTCTGCTTCATCCAGAGATAACGCGTTTAATACGGATAAGGGGGTTGAGGGATTACGAGCCACATTTGCACGGACATGTCTATCAGCATCTGTGGACAATGAATTGAGTACTATTGTGGGGGTTAACGGATTTCTAGCTACGGCAGCTCTTTGTACAACATTAGTATGATTCGATAATTCACTGAGAGTGCTAGGTTGAATGACAGCACTACTGATAGCTAATTCACTCACATCCTCATCATCATCATGAGCTAGTCGAGTAATGGCCTCAATAGGAGTTGCAGGATTTCCAGCGACGTAGTAACGAACACATGAATCATCGTCCATGGATAGCTTGTTTAACTGCTCAGGCGTAGTCAATGGATCTCGAGCTGCCCCTATCCGCTCTTCATCTGTTAGTGGTTCCATTTCTAATGAATCATTTTTGAGGTATACATTCATATCAACTATTCCATAGTTGTATTATTGTTTGCAGAAAAATCATCCTGATAGACCTCTACCAACTCATGTTTACTAATAGCAGGGACTTGCATATTACTAAATACGATTTCTCCTGAGTCAGCATCGCGTATGAATTTCCAATCGTTAAACCCTATTGTTGAGTCATCAATATAATATGGCCATTGTTCACCGATATTATCACCAAGCCAGATTAGTGCTGATACCCGATCAGCCATACTTTCTAATGAGAACCCCAACATACACATAGTTCTCTGAATTAACGAATGCAGTGAAATTCTTTCCATAGTTACTTCCATGATACAGATAGGTCTTTGTTGTGGAGCTACGGCTATAAGACCTTATGAAATGGAAACGAAAGATGCTAGTACAGTTTTCGTCAGCCAGTGTTGAGGTTGCTCCTATGCAGGGACACAGCCATGATGGTGCTCGACATGTGCCAGGTAGTCCGGGGATTACAACAAGTTGAATACCCCATTTGACAAGTTCCTGGTGGAATACTTGGCCAGATAACTAACTGGATGAGATGCACCACGCCAGTGGTGCAACATAGAAAATTGCTATCGAGCTATCCTGTCTACCTGGGAGAGCCAGCGCCGAAAGATCTATGGACAATCCTCGCTATGCGAGAATGATGTAGCCACATCGTTACCTGTTAGGTGAGAGGGGTGCGCTTTATCTATATATATAAAAACAATCCCTCTCAGCTGTGCACCTCAGCTCTAGTGCCACCAAAACACCGTCAATGAATGGTCCAATGGAAACCACGGGTAGATAACTGGATCACATGCACCACGACCAGTGGTGCAACCTTGAAAAAATGGCTACTTAGCTATCCTGCCTGGTGGGCGAGTACCGACAGATCTATGAACAATCCTCGCTACGCGAGAATGATGGCCATAGCTATTCACTTTTCAGGTGAGAGGGAAGCGCTTTATCTATATATATAAAAACAATCCCTCTCAGCTACGCAACTCCGTTACCCTGCTGGACCTCAGAGTTTCTCTCGCTCCTGGGCGGTTGGCTGCTCACGTTCAGCCATGAAGTCGGTGCTCATACAGGGCTCATCAAACCACCTATCCCAGGACTCACCTACAGGTGTGATTATACGAGTACGACCAACCACGACGATCTCAACATGCGTGACCTCATCTGGCAGGGCCACTGCCTCGGGCAGGTAAACCCCCTGGCCACGACCACACTTAAAAACTGTTGATTCCATCACGCGTCCTATGAACCCAAATAACATGTGAACCGAACATAGCTAATGGGGCCGGTATGTCAACTGACACCGGATGCACACGTTATGCAATACGGCTATACTGTATATAAAAACAGTAACCAGTGAGCCACCATGTTCGCCATCCCACATCCAATCCCGGACGCTCTAGAGCTGCCGCTTTTTCTGTCCCCTGTGATTTGCGGCTTTCCTAGCCCAGCACAGGACTATATTGAGCAAACCATAGATCTGAACCAGATCTGTATTGAGCATCCCGCTGCCACCTTCTATGTCAGGGCCAGTGGCCACAGCATGGTGGAAAAGGGCATCAATGACGGGGATCTTTTGATCGTAGATAGGGCGCTCAAGGCCCGCCACGGCGCTATCGTTCTAGCCTGCCTTGATGGAGAATTCACTGTCAAACAGCTGCAAGAACGCCCGTTCCCTGCCCTGCTACCCGCCAATCCAGATTTCCAGCCCATCCATCTATTGGACGGGCAAGAACTAGAGATTTTTGGCGTCGTAACCTATGTACTCCACAAGACCAAACTGGGGTAAACCATGCCCAACGCCATTGCCCTCGTCGATGTGAACAACTTCTATGCGTCCTGCGAGCGCCTGTTTAGGCCAGACCTCAAGGGGCGCCCGATCGTGGTGCTATCGAACAACGACGGCTGCGTTGTGGCTCGCTCGGCAGAAGCCAAGGCACTTGGCATCAAGATGGGTGTTCCCTACTTCCAGATCCGTCAGTTCTTCGAGGCCGTAGGCGGTGTTTGGTTCTCGAGCAACTACGCCCTCTATGGTGATATGTCACAGCGCGTAATGACCACGCTGGAAGGCATGGTGCCAACTGTCGAGGTGTACAGTGTTGATGAGGCGTTTGTTGAACTGAACGAATCATGGGCGGGAGACCTAACAGCATATGGTCGTCAGATCCGTGAACGAATACAGCAATGGACTGGACTCACAGTCGGCGTCGGGATCGGGCCAACCAAAACACTCGCCAAGCTGGCAAACTACGCCGCGAAGAAGTGGCCTGCGACTGGTGGAGTGGTTGATTTGCGTGATGAGGCACGTCGAGCGCGTTTGATGGCTATCACTCCGGTCGGGGAAATATGGGGAATAGGTAGAAAACTGACCACCAGGCTCGAAGCGCACGGGATCAATAGTGTGGCGGACCTAGTCGCTGTCGATGGTAAAAACCTACGGCATCGTTATGGGGTCGTTGTTGAGCGAACCGTGCTAGAGCTACGCGGCTATCCATGCGCCAACCTGGAGCAGGACACACAAGCCAAACAGCAGATCATCTGCTCCCGATCATTCGGTGAACGGATCACACACATGAATTCCATGCATCAAGCCCTCGCAGGATATATGGAACGTGCAGCTGAAAAACTCCGGGCAGAGGGAATGTGCTGTCGCCATGTCACCCTATTCATTCGTACCAGCCCCTTCAATGACAAAGAGCCCTACTACGGCAACCAAGTGAGCACCACGCTGGCTGTGCCTACCAACGATACCAGGGAGCTGCTGGGAGTGATCCACTCACTGCTCTCTCATATCTGGCGGGATGGGCACCGCTACCAAAAAGGGGGCGTGATGCTAGCCGACTTCACTCCTATCGGCAGCCAGCAGGGAGATTTGTTCGACCATCATCAACATAAGCCCCGCAGCCAGGTGCATATTCCGGCCGATCATGAACACCAATTCCGATTCAACGTGAACACCATTTCCGGACCAATGTGAACGCTCATTCCGGTTCAACCTGAACACTTCGCCCCTCCTTTCCGGAAACAGTGTTCAACATCCCGGAATCACTGTTCACATTCACCGGAATCATCCTTAACGCATTGATTTAAAAACCTTTGATACGCTCTCCCTTTTGCCAGGGAAGAGCCTATGTCTGCCAAGAGGATTGCAATGCGTAAAATTCGTGAAGTGCTGCGACTGCGGCTGGAAGCTGACCTCTCTGTTCGCCAAATCAGTATCTGTACCAAGGTCAGTGTCGGCTCCATCCAGAAACTCCTCAAAAGTGCCCAGGCGCTCGGCCTTACCTGGCCCTTACCTACCGAGCTTGATGATGGCCGACTGGCTGCCCTGTTCTATCCGCAGGCCGATACCACCATCTCGGCCCGCCATGTTGTGCCGGATTGGCCCTCTGTCCATCAGGAGCTCAAGCGCAAGGGGGTCTCCAAACAGCTGCTCTGGGAGGAGTACACCCAGCGCTATCCCAATAGCTGTTACAGCTACTCCCAGTTCTGTGACCGTTACAAGTCCTGGTGTCAGTTGCAAAAGCGCTCCATGCGCCAGATCCACAAGGCGGGGGAAAAGCTCTTTATCGACTACTGCGGGCCCACGGTGCCCATCGTGTCGCCGACTACGGGTGAGGTCCGTCAGGCACAAGTCTTTGTCGCCGTGCTCGGTGCGTCCAACTACACCTTTGCCGAGGCCACCTGGTCCCAGTCACTGCCGGACTGGCTGCAAAGCCATGTCCGTGCCTTTGAGTTTTTCGGCGGGACACCGGTACTGCTGATCCCCGACAACCTCAAGAGCGGTGTCAGCAAGGCTTGCCGATACGATCCCGAGCTCAACCCCAGCTACCAGCAGTTGGCCGAGCACTATCAGGTGGCGGTGATGCCAGCTCGCCCTTACAAGCCTAAGGACAAAGCCAAGGCCGAGGTGGGTGTGCAGATCGTCGAGCGCTGGATCCTGGCTCGTCTACGCCATCAGACCTTCTTCTCGCTTGCCGAGCTAAACCAGTGCATCCGGGCTTTGTTGAATGAGCTCAACGAGCGCCCGTTCAAGCAGCTGCCCGGTAACCGACGCGAGGCGTTTGAGCAGTTGGACCGCCCGGCACTGGGGTCACTACCGGTGCATCCCTATCGCTATGTCGCCATCAAAACGGTCAAGGTCAACATCGACTATCACGTCAGTTATGAGCAGCACCATTACTCGGTGCCGCACCAGTATGTGGGTCAGCAACTGGAGCTCCATGCGGGCGATACCCTGCTTCAGGTCTATCACCAGCAACAGCTGGTCGCGAGCCATCCGCGTAAAACCATCCCGGGGATGAGCACACTCCCTGAGCACATGCCGGAACGTCACAGCAAGCAGCAACGCTGGACGCCAGGGCGTCTTAAGCAGTGGGCTGCCGACATCGGACCGGGCACCTTGTGCTGGGTTAGCGAACGGCTGGCAGAGAAAGCCCATGCCGAGCAGGCATACCGACTCTGCCTGGGACTGCTGAGTCTTAGCCGGGAGTATCCGCCATCACGAGTCGAAGGCTGTTGCCAGCTGGCCAACCGGGAAGGACTGGTGCGGCTCAAGCAGCTCAAGTCGGTGCTGACCAGTGGCCGCGACCAACTGCCCGCAAGTCCGCTCAGTTATCCAGAACTGCCGCAAGAGCACGAGAACATCCGCGGCCCCCAGAGCTTCCACTAACGAGGAAAAAACCCATGACCCAACAAACGCTGACCCGCTTGAGACACCTGAAACTGACTGGCATGGCGGATGCCGTGCAACAACAACTGGAACAGGCAAGTACCTACGAAGGGCTGCCCTTCATCGAGCGGCTAAGCCTGCTGGTCGAACACGAACAACTGAGCCGGGAGCAGCGTAAACAAGCTCGGCTGGTCAAGCAGGCGAGGCTCAAACTCCAGGCCACGGTGCAAGAGGTGGACTACCAGTCTGCACGCAACCTGGAGCGGTCACAGGTGGCAAACCTGGCCCAAGGAGAGTGGCTGCGCCGGGGCCAGAACCTGCTCATTACCGGCCCCTGTGGCTGCGGAAAAACCTACCTAGCCTGTGCGCTGGGCTACCAAGCCTGTCAGCAGGGGCACAGCACTCGTTACTACCGGCTGCCGCGTCTGCTACTTGAGCTGAGCCAGGCCAAGGTAGATGGCAGTTACGCCAGACTGCTGGGTCAACTGGCAAGGATAGAGCTGCTGATCCTGGATGACTGGGGACTGGAAGCGGTGAATGCCGAGCAGCGCAACGCCCTGCTGGAGATCATGGATGATCGGTACGGGAAATACTCGACGGTCGTGGTCAGTCAGCTGCCAACGGAAGAGTGGTACGCGAGCTTGGGGGACAACACTCTGGCAGATGCGATCCTGGACCGGCTGATGCACAACGCTCACCGGCTGTCACTGAAGGGAGAATCGATGAGAAAGAGGAGAAGTGAGTTGACCCAATCTGAACACTCGAGTTAGAAACGGGGTGACGTGAGCGCGTTAAGGATCAGGGTGTTCACGTTGGCCGGAATGGCTGTTCAACTTCGCCGGAATACGCACC
>NZ_JBFOCT010000017.1:0-44577 GCF_040907925.1 Aeromonas sp. s12
CGGGAATTCAGATAATAAGTGCGACACTCATGGATGAATGGCGAGAGGTGGCCAACTGCTGATTGGTGGTACCCTTCTGCTCGCCAAAGTAAAAGCAGTATCACCATGAGCTATCAGCAGTTGACCGAGGGGCAACGATACCAGTTATCGGTGCTTCGCGCACAGGGGATGTCCATCCTTGCCACCGCACGCGCCATTGGCGTTCATCGCTCCACCCTCTACCGGGAGCTGCGTCGTAACGCCGGGCCGCAGGGCTACCAGCCAGACAATGCGCATCAGCACGCCACCCACCGACGGGCCAGTGCGGCCAAATCTCGGCTATCTGCCGATGTCATCCAGTTTGTCGAGCTGACACTCGCCTGGTGGTGGAGCCCGGAGCAGATAAGCGCGGTGGGCAAGCAGATAGGCCTCATGGTGAGTCACGAGTGGATATACCGCCATGTGGCCGCCGACAAAGCCCGGGGTGGCCAGTTGTACCGCCATCTGCGCCAGGGCCACAAGCGCTACCGCAAGGGGGCGAGCAGCCTGCGTTCTCCCATCAAGGAAGCCCGCTCTATTGATGAACGGCCGGCTATCGTCGATAGCCGGGAGCGGCTCGGTGATTGGGAGGCGGACACGGTGCTGGGCAAGCAAGGCACAGGTGCACTGGTCACCCTGGTGGAGCGCAAGAGCCGGCTCTATCTGGTCAAGCGGGTCGCGAGCAAACAGGCTGGGGTGGTGCGGGATGCGATAATCGAGATGTTAACTCCCTACATCGAGCAGGTGCATACCATCACCTTTGACAACGGCGGCGAGTTTGCCGAACACAAGGCGATAGAGGAAGCGCTGGGTGCCGAGACTTACTTTGCGCACCCTTACTCTTCGTGGGAGCGCGGTCTGAACGAGAACAGCAATGGGCTGTTGAGGCAGTTTATCCCAAAGGGAACAGACCTGAGAGAGGTCACGGACGAGGATGTCAGGAGAGCGGAGCAGTGGCTCAACCTACGACCTCGGAAATGTCTCGGATTCAGGCAGCCTGTCAAGGTATTCGAAGAGTACCGTCAGGCGGCATAGGCGAGTGTCGCACTTCGAAGTTGAATTCGCGAGGAAGTAAACTAAATATCGTTAAGATGCCTGACCCATATTACTTACTGTATGGAGATGGTATTCACCTGACAGTTGCCTACAAAAGTGAGTGGCCAGTATAGTCCAGCAACATAACGAGAAATATTGAAGAATGGTTACACTAAATCACTATTGGACCTCCTACCATAAACGGATAAAGGTTAGACATGCCGAGAGTACATGTGCATGATTATATGTTCATCTCACTCTTTATTTCATTTATAAAATCATCAAACAAGTGACTTTGAGATAAAAGAGACTTTAAGTCTAACAATATATCAAGAATTGTTTTAAGTTCATCGTCAGCTCCTGTTTCTCTAAAATCATTCACCAGAATGCTAAGATAAGAGCCAAAACTACACATGTATGAATCATAATTCAATATGTGGCCCATCAATTTAAAGTAGAAAACCCCCAATGCTTTTAAACATTCTGAGCCATACAGACTCACAGCTCTTGTTATTTCATACTCATATTCTTTATTAAAAACATCTCTATCCCCCTCAATAAAATAATCATTAATGAGCTCACCAAGATAGTTATAAACACTAAACGACGAGTAATTTCCACAATAAAATCCTTCAGGATGCTCCTTGAAGTCGTACATACTAGAAAAATCAAGTGAATCAGTGCAATAACCTAGTATATATTGAGTTTTAACATAACTTACTCGAATGTCATCTTGCCTAGTGCAAACTTCACCTATATAAGTCAGAACTGATTCTGCTTTTTCTGCTTGCATTTCACCATTATTAATACCATTCACCACTAAATCAAGTAACATATTTATGATATGGGAATTTGCTAGCTCACAGCTGTCTATATAAGAAATAAATGCATCAATCATTCTAATTTGAACAGTCAAATCCATGTGAAATATATGTGAGGCAGGAATATTATAAAAACACAAATACTTAAACAAACACGTATCCCCGATATCTTTATTTGGATACTCTGATATAACTTTAATCACACTATCTGCATCATAATTATGGTGACAATCTTGAATCAACAAAATATCTCTGTACGTTTCATCATAAAATTCGACAAACCCATCTATTACCTCTAAAACCCCATGAACTTTGAACGCATCTGGTAGAGCAGAAAATTCTCTCCCTGTTAATGCCTTACTAAAAAAAGATGCTTTTACTCTTGATGTACTACTTGCCATGTTCTTGGCCAAAAATAACAATGCATCTTTGCAGTCGCACTCTTCTATCTCTGAGATTATTCTACATTTATCCTCAAGGATTACTTCTAATACTTTGTATTCACTATCCAACTCATCAACTGAGTAACCAACACTAATCAAATGATAGAACTTACCTATGGCATTAATTGAGCTAAGTCTTTGCCTTGGGTTTAACCTTATCTTATAAGCCGCTTGATAATGAGCTATGACTTCACTGTATTTTTTATCATCAAGCATAGGTATTTTTAGCTCTGAGAAACTCAAATCTTCTCTATTTAAATTAAACAAATTGACATGATTGTTATTGCAGTCTGTTTTTATAGTCCTAACAAATGAATCCGTACAACTTAATACAAAACATACTTTTTGACGAATAATTCTCTCAATCTCAGATATAATATCATCCCTTTCAAGTCTTTTAACTTCATTCAAACCATCTATAAATATTACAATGTTTTTTCCGGCAAGAATTTTACACGTTACATCATCTACGGTACTAGCATCAGATGCTATATTTAAATAGCTTACAAGGCTATGTTTCAAATGTTGAACAATTCCATTTCTTACAGTTGATGCACGCATAAAAAGAGCATTGCGTCCTTTCAACATAAGTTCATTGAATACATGACAGAGAAAATTTGTTTTACCTGATTGAGGAGGTCCTGAAACTAGTAAAACGTCGTAACATCCATCGTATTCAACACCTAAAGAAACATATAACTCATTACAGTGTTTTTTAGCAGAACTAATATCCCCACTTAAACGTTCAATTTCAGTCCTGGATAACTCCATACATATATAATTAATAAACAGACTATCTTTTGCTAGAATTGATATAGCCTCCGACTTAATCATCTCATATTCATTGCCTGCATAATGAAAACCACCAGACATTATATTTGATATGTCAATAAAACCAATATTCTCTTTGGTTAATGAGTTATAAACCTCACATTCAGTTCCGTTAGTTACAACGACAATAGGAGCCATATTCCCCTTAAGAATCCGAGCGTAGCTCACAGCCTGATCAATGGCATCATGTGTGATTTTTATTCCTGGAGCTTTCACTTCAAAGAGAATTAGGTTTTTTCCAGCTTTAGACTGAACTAAAAGATCATACCTACCAAATCGCTTACTATCAGATTGGCCATGACCGACTTGGAAGACAACTTTTCTTTCTATTTGAATTTGTCTTTCCTGAATGCCACGACATCGCAACCACTCATAAACAACTTTTGTTCTTACTTCCTCTTCAGTTATATTGCCTTCCATAATATTTAAAACTCTCTATTTATTAAAATGCGAGAAACTCAATAATATAAGCTAGAACAAGGCTTACTATATTGATATACACCCTATGCTTAGATAGAGAACTAGTTCTGTATAGTCTATCCTAAACACCTCAGCATCTATCAAAACCAAAAGTACTATTATGCATCACTATCAAAATGGCTCAATCCTATAGCTACTTTCGTGCGTCATGTTCTGATACAGACGTGATCGCCCCCTCACTTCTTCTCAGGCAGCCCGCCAAACGTCAAATGCAATCTTAGGGCTTGTTTTTGCCTAAGAGTAAAAAGGATGAGTTTGAGAGCGAATTCGCAGACTCACTCAGCTGATATTTTAACCATTTCTGTATCAGTACAGCGACTACCGCCACTAAACTCAAACTTACGTCACGATAAGTTCAGATGAAGAATGTATTACGGTTTCAAGTAGATCGGTAATAAGATCAGGGGACGCTATTGCGCTCCCAGTCCTTTCAGAACCAACTGCCTCCCCTCTGGTGTGAGCGATCCCATCAAGCTCAGCACCAGCTGGTTCGTGGTCTTGGCCGAGGGGCTTAGGGTGTGGGCGAACGACAGGGTGGCCACCCAGCTGTGGCCACACTCGGCATCGGTGCACTGGCAGTAGAGATCCGAGACATCATCGCTCAGTCGGTTGGTCTTGGTAATGCGGCCCCGCTGGCCACACACTTTGCAATAAACCCGCATTACGCCCTCCCTTTTCTATCCAAATCAACAGCCTATCTTGCCACAGCAAGCACTGTTTGTTTATACAGTTGAACCGATATTCTCCCGAAAATCGGCCCGCAGGGAGACGGGAGTCCCGCGCTGTTGATGGCATCCTGGATAAGCTCGCACAGCGGCAGCACCTCGTTGCGGGCATAAGTGGCATCGTACTTCTCGGGATCCCCAAGCCCACCTCCGCCATTGGTCGGAATGATGCCGGCCAGCGCGGCCGGAAAGCGGTGGCTGGTCAATACGTCCTGAGCGGTGATCCCCTTGATGGCTGCGAACTCGTCCTTGGTGGCGATATCCCCCACTGGAATAAGCTTGATGCCATCGGGCTTGCCGTCCGGGATGTTCACGAACATAGAACGGAAGTTCCCCACCCCCTTGCTGCTCGCAATCATCTCCTTCATCTCCTCCTCAGTGTCGTCGTCCATATTCGGGTCGGTGGCGTAGAAGATGAAGCCCATGTGGGCGCCATTGAGGAAGTATTTGCGCCGAAACTGGGTGGCATCTTGGTTGAGCAGGGCCGACTGCAGGCAGCCCAAGTAGCCGGGCATGCCGTAGATCGCTCGTGCAGCTCGCAGTCAGAGCGGATTGCGGCGCGGCCCGAAGGGCAGCCGCCAGCGAAACAGGCTGTTAAGGGTGGCTCGCCACTGATTGGGTCGCCCCAGGATCTGCTTTTGCAACCGAGTCTCTTCCTTCAGCATCGCCTCATCGCTGCGGGCCCAGGCCTGGCTGTAGAGCTGCTTGATCCCCGCCAGGGCATCGGGCGACTTGGTGATGAGGGTGCGGGCAAACTCCCGCGCCTCAACCAGCGGATCGGCGCAGACCCGGCTCACCATCCCGAGGGATTTGGCCTCGATGGCATCGAGCTCGCGCCCGCTCATGGCCAACTCCATGGCGGTATCCAGTCCCATCAGGTTGCGCATGGTGACGCTGCCACTCATGTCGGGAATGATGCCCCACTTGATCTCCATCACCGAGAAGCGGCAATCAGGGGTGCTGAAGCGAAAATCGGCCCCGAGCGCAATCTGCAGACCACCGCCAAAACAGACCCCCTGGGTGACTGCAATCACCGGCACCGGCAGTTGGTGCCAACCATAGGCAACCCGCTGGGCCAGATTGGTCGCTTCGTCCGCCTCGCGCTTGAGAATATCGAGCGCCGCCACTGGCTGCCTCAGCATGGACTTCACATCCAGTCCGGCGCAGAAGGCCCGCCCCTCGCCATGCAGGATCACCGCCCGCAGCCCCTTGTGCCGGGTGAGCTGCGTCAATGTCTCATCGATGGCACTGAACATGGCGCGGTCCAGCGCATTGAGTTTATCCCCCCGCGTCAGCATCACTTCGGCAATCCCGTCGTGGATCTCGCATTTGATCCTTGGTTTTTCCATCTCCCTTATCCTCTCCTTGATCCCTGAAACTGACTCACTGGTCATACCACCACGTTATCAGAGTGTGAACAGGCGGTACAGCTGAGACTAAAGTCGGCTGGTCGCCTCCCCCTCCCTTTGTCACACTGGGAGCAGCATGAGTGCCGCAAGCCAGCAGAGGACGCTGTCATGTCAACCCTGTTCAATTTTGCCAGACCACCGTTCGACCGACTGGACGAGGAGGCGCGCGAGCGGCTCTCCCGTCACCTCTCGCTCTGCTATTTTCGGGCCGGGGATCTGCTGCTCAAGGAGGGGGGCGAGCCTCCCGGCCTCTATCTCATCATCAAGGGGGCGGTGGAAGAGTCAGCCCCTCACCACCAGTTTGGTGATTACGGGGTTGATGACCTGTTCGATGTGCGCGCCCAGTTTGATGGTCGCTGCCGCCACCGCTTCACCGCGCTGGAAGATAGCCTCTGTCAGCTCATCCCTCGCCACACCTTTCTGGCGCTCTGTGAGCAGGATCCGCAGTTTGCCAGCTACTTCACCGCCAATCTGGCCGAGCGCCAGCGCCAGCAGGAGCAACGCGAACAACTGGGTCAGAAGAATCTGGCGGAGTTTATCCTGACCCGCATCGAACCCGGCCACCTGCAAGCACCGCTTATCGTCGACAGCAAGCTGTCACTGCTGGCGGCGACCGAAGCCATGGTGAGCAAGGGGACCGATTGCCTGCTCTACCCCGCCCACGATGGCTCCCTCACGCTGGCAACCCGCAAGACCTTGCTCCACGCCCTGACCCTCAAGGGATTGCCGCTGACGGCCCCCCTCTCGGTGCTGACCCCTACCCCGCTGATTGGTCTATCGCTGGAGAGCTATCTGTTTGATGCCCTGCTGCTGATGACCCGCCATCGCATCAAGCGACTGGTGGTGTGGCGTGGCAACGAGGTGGCGGGCATCTTGCAACTGACTCAGGTGCTGGGGCTCTTCTCGACCCACTCCCACGTGCTGACGTTGCGTATCGCCCGTGCCGACAGCCTGCCGGCACTGGAGGCGGTGGCCCGCGAACAGCAACAACTGACCCGCTCACTGTTTGCCCAGGGGATCCACACCGCCTTTTTGATGAAGCTGATCGCCACCATCAACGAACAGCTGATCGCCAAAGCCTTTGCGCTGGTGATCCCCCCCGAGGTGCAGGATAGAGTCTGCCTGTTGATGCTGGGCTCGGAGGGGCGCGGCGAGCAGATCCTCAAAACCGATCAGGACAACGCCCTGATCCTGCCAGAGGGGCTGACATGGCCCACCCAGACAGCCGATCTGGCCGAATTCAGCGTCCTGCTGGAGCGACTCGGCTACCCGCTGTGCCCCGGGCAGGTGATGGTGAACAATCCGGCCTGGGTGAAAACAGGCAGCGAGTGGCAAAGCGCCATTGCCTGCGCCTGCACCACGGCAAAAGAGGATGAGCTGCTCTGGCTCGCCACCCTTGCTGACGCCCACCCCATCGCGGGGGATCGACAGCTCCATCTGCCGGTTGCCAGAGCGCTGCGCGAGCAGTTGGCGGACAGACGGGATCTGCTGGCGGAGATGGTGCGACCGGCGGTGGCCTTCCATGCCCCGCTAACCCTCTTTGGCCGGCTGGAGCAGCCACCGGAAGGGCTGGATCTGAAGCGAGGCGGCCTGTTCCCGCTGGTGCACGGTATCCGCATGTTGGCCCTTGAGGCAGGCATTCTGGAGACCTCAACCCTGGGGCGTATCGATGCGCTGGTGGCCGCCGATCGGCTCAGTGCCGACTATGGCAGCAATCTGGCGGAGGCGTTCCGGCTCTTTATCCGGCTGAGGCTGCGCAGCCAGCTCAAGGGGGGCAATAGTCGGGTGCAGACAAGCGAGCTCAGCCACAGCGAACGTGATCTGCTGCGCCAGGCGCTGCATCAGGTGAAGAAGTTCCAGCAGTGGCTCACCTTGCACTTTCGTCTGAGACAATAGCCATGTTGAGCCGCGTTCGACGCTACTGGTATGGCCGTGCGTTCCGAACGGGCGAGTTCGCGCCGCTCTTTGCCACCCCACCGAAAGATGAACGGATCGCCCTCGATTTCGAGACCACCAGTCTCGATCCCGAGCAGGCCGAGATCGTCTCCATCGGGGCGGTGCGCATTCAGGGCAACCGGCTGCTGACCGGCGAGGCCCTCGCCATCAAGGTACAGCCACCGGCCAGCCTGACCAGCCAATCTGTGGTGATCCACGGTCTGCGCCATCAGGATCTGCAACAGGGAATGGGGCTGGAAGCCGCGCTGCGCCTGCTGCTCGACTTTATCGGCCCCCGTGAACTGGTGGGCTATCACATCGCCTACGATCTGCGTATTCTCAATCTCGCCTGCCAGAAATTGTGGGGATTGACCCTGCCCCAGCGAGGGATCGAGGTAAGCCAGCTTTATCACGACCACCTCTATCGCCGCTACCCCGATGCGGCTATTGACCTCCATTTGAGTGCCATCTGCAGCCACCTTGAACTCCCATCCCTGCCCGCCCACGATGCCCTTGCCGATGCCACCACGGCCGCGCTCATCTACCTGCGCCTGACCTGTGGCTCGCCGCTCACTTATCCCAAAGTCTAATTGTCGAGAAATAACATTTAATTCACATTTTGCTTACATGAGCAGATTGCCTGCTCGTCGGGGCTACCCCATCCACCGCTGACACTCATGTCATGGAGAACTGCAATGGAACAGCAAAGCTATCTGAGGATCCAGCAAGATCCCAACTTCCAGGAGCTGGTCGCCAAGCGCCAGCGTTTTGCCTGGGCCCTCTCGGCTCTGATGCTGGGACTCTACCTGGCGTTTATTCTGCTCATCGCCTTTGCCCCCGGTTGGCTCGGCACCCCGCTCAGCGACAGCACCACCGTCACCCGTGGCATTCCGGTCGGGGTGGGACTGATCCTCTCCTCCTTCGTATTGACCGGCATCTATGTGTTTCGGGCCAACGGCGAGTTTGACGAGCTGAATCAGAAAATCCTCAAGGGAGTGCAGTCATGAGAGCAAAAAGCATGAAAGGCAAGTGGCTGCTGTTGGCCTCACTGGCCTCCTCCCCCCTGCTGGCAGCGGATGCGCTGACCGGCGAGGTACAACGCCAACCCCTCAATGTGTCGGCCATCGTGATGTTCGTGGTCTTTGTAGCCGCCACCCTGTTCATCACCTACTGGGCCTCCAAGCGCAACCGCTCGGCTTCTGACTACTATGCCGCCGGTGGCCGTATCACCGGCTTCCAGAACGGTCTGGCCATCGCCGGTGACTATATGTCAGCCGCCTCTTTCCTCGGGATCTCCGCGCTGGTCTACACCTCCGGCTACGATGGTCTGATTTACTCCATCGGCTTTCTGGTGGGCTGGCCCATCATCCTGTTCCTGATCGCCGAACGGCTGCGCAACCTCGGCAAATACACCTTCGCCGATGTCGCCTCCTATCGTCTGAAGCAGACTGAAGTGCGTACCCTCTCCGCCTGCGGTTCGCTGGTGGTGGTCGCCCTCTACCTGATCGCCCAGATGGTCGGTGCCGGCAAACTGATCGAGCTGCTGTTTGGCCTGCAATACCATGTGGCCGTGGTGCTGGTCGGCATCCTGATGGTGCTCTACGTGCTGTTTGGCGGCATGCTGGCCACCACCTGGGTGCAGATCATCAAGGCAGTGATGCTGCTCTCCGGTGCCAGCTTCATGGCCATCATGGTCATGAAATCGGTCAACTTCGATATCGGCGCCCTGTTTAGCGAAGCGGTCAAGGTGCACGAGAAAGGGATCGCCATCATGAGCCCAGGTGGCCTGGTTGCTGACCCCATCTCCGCCATCTCGCTCGGCCTGGCATTGATGTTCGGTACCGCTGGCCTGCCCCATATCCTGATGCGTTTCTTCACCGTGAGCGATGCCAAAGAGGCGCGTAAATCGGTGTTCTACGCCACCGGCTTTATCGGCTACTTCTACATTCTCACCTTCATCATCGGCTTTGGCGCCATCTTGCTGGTGAGCACCAACCCGGCCTTCAAGGACGCCACCGGCGCCCTGCTGGGCGGCACCAACATGGCGGCAGTCCATCTAGCCAATGCGGTCGGTGGCAGCCTGTTCCTCGGCTTCATCTCCGCCGTGGCATTTGCCACCATTCTGGCGGTAGTTGCCGGATTGACCCTGGCCGGTGCCTCTGCGGTCTCCCATGACCTCTATGCCAGTGTGCTGAAGAAGGGCAAGGCCAACGAGACCGATGAACTGCGTGTCTCCAAAATGACGACTCTGGTGCTGGGTGTGGTTGCCATTGGTCTGGGGATCCTGTTCGAGAAGCAGAACATCGCTTTCATGGTGGGTTTGGCCTTCTCCATCGCCGCCAGCTGCAACTTCCCGGTACTGTTCCTCTCCATGTTCTGGTCACGCCTAACAACCCGTGGCGCCGTCTACGGTGGCTGGCTGGGACTGGTGAGCGCAGTGACCCTGATGATCTTGGGTCCGACCGTGTGGGTGAAAGTGTTGGGCCATGCCCAGGCCATCTTCCCTTACGAATACCCTGCCCTCTTCTCCATGGGGTTGGCCTTCGTCGGGATCTGGTTCTTCTCCATCACCGACAGCTCCCAGAACGCCGCCGACGAGCATGCCAAGTTCCTGCCGCAGTTCGTTCGCTCCCAGACCGGGCTGGGTGCCTCTGGCGCCACCTCCCACTAACAGTTCAAGTTCATCCTTCCAAGCCGGCTTCGCGCCGGCTTTTTTTATTGCCCATCAATCGGCTGCACGCCCCGCTTGCCCCGATCAAGATCACACTTCTCGCTAAAACTTTCGGGGGATCTGTGCCATAATGCGCGCCATTTGACAGACCAATCGGGACACATACCTTGTTAAGTAGCAACAACATCACCATGCAGTTCGGCGCCAAGCCGCTGTTTGAGAACATCAACGTCAAGTTTGGCGGCGGCAACCGCTATGGCCTTATCGGCGCCAACGGCTGTGGCAAGTCCACCTTTATGAAGATCCTCGGTGGTGATCTGGAGCCCACTGGCGGTAATGTGAGCCTGGACGTCAACGAGCGCATCGGTAAGCTGCGTCAGGATCAGTTCGCCTACGAAGATATGCGCGTACTGGACGTGGTCATGATGGGTCACACCGAGCTGTGGGCGGCTATCGCCGAGCGCGATGCCATCTACGCCAACCTCGAAGCCACCGACGAAGACTATATGAAGGCCGCCGAGCTGGAAGGTCTGGTCGCCGAATATGACGGCTACACCGCTGAAGCGCGTGCAGGCGAGCTGCTGCTGGGTGTCGGCATTCCCCTTGAGCAGCACAACGGCCCGATGAGCGAAGTGGCACCAGGCTGGAAACTGCGGGTGCTGCTGGCACAGGCGCTGTTCTCCAACCCTGACATCCTGCTGCTGGACGAACCGACCAACAACCTGGATATCAACACCATTCGCTGGCTGGAGCAGGTGCTCAACGAACGTGAAAGCACCATGATCATCATCTCTCACGACCGTCACTTCCTGAACTCTGTCTGTACCCACATGGCGGATCTGGACTACGGCGAGCTGCGCGTCTACCCGGGCAACTACGATGACTACATGCTGGCCGCCACTCAGGCGCGCGAGCGTTTGCTGGCCGACAACGCCAAGAAGAAGGCCCAGATCGCCGATCTGCAATCCTTCGTCTCCCGTTTCAGCGCCAACGCCTCCAAGTCCCGTCAGGCGACCTCCCGTCTCAAGCAGATCGACAAGATCAAGATTGAGGACGTCAAGGTCTCCAGCCGCCAGAACCCCTTCATCCGCTTCGAGCAGGACAAAAAGCTCTATCGCAACATCCTGGAAGTGGAAGGTGTATCCAAGGGGTATGGCGACGGTCCCCTGTTCAAGGGCCTCAACATGATGATGGAAGTGGGCGAAAAGGTCGCCATTCTGGGTACCAACGGTATCGGTAAGTCTACCCTGATCAAGACCCTGGTCGGTGCACTGGCTCCGGATACCGGCACCATCAAGTGGTCCGAGAACGCCCAGATCGGTTACTACGCTCAGGATCACGCCGAAGATTTCGATACTGATCTCAACGTGTTCGACTGGATGGCCCAGTGGAAACAGGAGAACGAAGACGAGCAGGCTGTACGCTCCATACTGGGCCGTCTGCTTTTCTCTCAGGACGACATCAAGAAGCCGGTCAAGGTGCTTTCCGGTGGTGAACAGGGTCGCATGCTGTTCGGCAAGCTGATGATGCAGCGCCCCAATATCCTGATCATGGATGAGCCGACCAACCACCTGGACATGGAATCCATCGAATCCTTGAACATGGCACTGGAGCTCTACCAAGGGACCCTGATCTTCGTCTCTCACGACCGCGAATTCGTCTCCTCTCTGGCGACCCGCATCCTGGAGCTGACCGAAGATGGCATCCGCGACTTCGGCGGCACCTACGAGGATTACCTGCGCACTCAGGGCGTGGTGTAACCCCCGCCTTGCAAGCTCGCAATGAAAAACCGGCACTCAGGTGCCGGTTTTTTATATCCCGTTTTTAGACGACTGAGATGGCGTATAACCGCGGTGTGACTACACGCCACAGAACAGAGCACAGAGCACAGAGCACAGAGCACAGAGCACAGAGCACAGAGCACAGAGCACAGAGCACAGAGCACAGAGCTTGAGTATCCTCCTCTTGCCCACAGATAAAAAAACGGCTCCATCAAGGAGCCGTTTTCAATGGGTTGCGTAGTGCCGATTACTCGACGGTCGCTTCCACACTGGTGAAGTACTCGATCTTGGCCGCTTTGCGCAGCTCGTCGATCAGAGACTTGTAATCCACCTGGGCTTTGCCCTGACCCAGCTGAGCTTGCAGCATGGCGGCCATGCCGGATGCGGCGGCAGGGACGTTGACCTTGTCCAGCGCAACCACAACGCGGTCACCATTGGTCTCGGCAACCAGAGCCACGCTCGGCTTGCCGTCGATCGGATGGGGCAGCGTGAACGCCTGGGCAATCAGGTTCTGATCCAGCTCGCGATCGAAGCGGGCAACCCCTTTGTGGGTCTCCACTTTCAGACCGAGTGCAGTCAGATCGGCTGTGATGCTCTCACCGACTTTCAGCTTGTCCAGCAGGCCCTGGGCCTTGCCACGGGCCACTTCGCTAGCCTTGTCATGCTTGATGGCGGCAATCACCTGCTCTTTCACCTCAGCCAGCGGCTTGACCGCTTTGGGCTTGTGACCAGTGATGTGCAGCACCAGCGCCTTGCCGTCAGCCAGCTCGATCACGTCGGAGTTGGTGTTGTCATCGCGCAGCTGTTCGGAGAACGCCACGGAGAGCACCTTGGGATCGTTCAGCGGAGCCGGAGCAGTCGCCTGGGTGAAGAAATCGGAAGATTGAACCTTCATCCCCATGGCATCAGCGGTCAGATCCAGCGAGTCCGGGTTTTCGAAGCTGTTGTCAGCCATCTTCTGCTGCTCGGCGAAGAATTTCTCCTTGGCCTTGTCAGCTTGCAGACGAGTGATGGTCTCTTCTTTCACATCGGTAAACGGCTTGGTCTGGGCTGCTTCAACCCCCAGCAGCTTGATGATGTGGAAACCGAACGGGCTCTTCACCACGCCGGAGAGATCGCCAGCCTTGTTCAGGGCGAACGCGGCTTTCTCGAAGGCCGGATCCATCACCCCTTTCTCGAACCAGTCCAGCTCGCCGCCTTTTTTGGCAGAGAAGGTATCGGAAGAGTCAGCCTTGGCCAGCGCAGCGAAATCATCACCCGCCTTGGCTTTGGCCAGCACGGCTTCGGCTTTCTGCTCGGCCGCTTTCTCGTCCTTGCCAAACGGGATCAGGATGTGAGCCACGTGGCGACGCTCGGCACGCTGGAACAGATCCTGGTGCTGATCGTAGTAATCCTGGGCATCCTGCTCGGTGACCTTGATATCCTTGGCGAGGTTGGCAGCGTCCAGCAGCAGATAGTCAACCTTGACCTGCTCGTCGTTCATGAAACGGGCGCCATTGGTCTTGTAGTACTGCTCCAGCTCGTTGTCGGAGACCTGAACGTCAGCCATGTAGTTGGCAGCAGCCAGACGCACCAGACGCAGATCGCGAGTCTGGTTGTAGAGCTTGTCGAGCTGCTCCGCTTCACCCTTGAGGGAGAATTCGGTGCCCAGCAGGGCGCTCATCAACTGTTGACGCACCATGTCCTGACGCAGGGAGTCACGGAACATTTCGGGAGTCATGCCGGCACGACGGATCAGCTGCAGATAGCGGTCATTGTTGAACTTGCCGTTCTCGGCAAATTCCGGCATGGCCACGATGGCTTGCTTGATCTGTTCGTCGCTGATACGCAGACCCAGTTCACGGGCCTTGCTGTCCAGCAGCGCCTGATCGATCAGGCGATCCAGCACACCGCGACGGAACTGTTTCATGTAATCGGGGTTCGCGGCCAGCTGGCTGAATGCCTCTCCCATCTGGGATTCCATGCGGGCGCGCTCGTTACGGTAGGCATTTTCCAGTGCCGCAGCACTGATCTCGGTGCCATTGACGGTGGCGGGGGCGGTACGGGCCGGGCCGTTCAGGTAACTACCTACACCAGCCAAGGCAAAGGAGAGGATGATCAGGCCCAAGATAACCTTGGCTACCTTGCCCTGCGCCCCTTCGCGTAGTTTATCCAACATCATGTTTGTACTTATGCTCCCGAACTCGATGGGCGTAAACAATAAAAAGGCGCACCGATTGCGATGCGCCTTGGTCAATCAGTATGAGAGAATACTCTCTAACTTGTCTGGTCTGCGACCAAGGACGGTAGCCGACGGATATCAGCGACCGACTTAGTTAACAGCGTCTTTCAGGGCCTTACCGGCTTTGAAGGCAGGAACTTTACCAGCAGCGATTTCGATGGTCGCGCCAGTCTGCGGGTTACGGCCTGAACGGGCAGCACGCTCGCGTACAGCGAAAGTACCGAAACCAACCAGAGCAACCTGGTCACCCTCTTTCAGCGCTTCACCAACAGCATCAATGAAGGCATCCAACGCACGGCCAGCGGCAGCTTTGGAGATATCGGCACCGTCTGCAATCTTGTCAATCAGTTGAGATTTATTCACTCTTATATTCCCCTTTTATCAAACACCGCTGCGGCGCTGATTTCCCTGGCCACAACAAGTGGAGGTTTTATAGCAAGCCTCCTGATCAGTTGCAAGTGACAATCTGGCGCAAACCCGCGCCACACAACGCATTGCGACTCATCACGAGTACCCGATCGGTGGTCAAGGCTACTTCCGTTATCGGGCGCATGCAAGCCTTAACCACCCGCCGAATGCGCCAAATTTGCGGCGCATCAACATTTACACGACAGAAACGCGCTCAAACCCCTGTGGATTGTCCTGCAACGCCAATTCCAGCACCTCGTCAATCCAGCGAACCGGATAAATTTCAAGGTCTTGTTTGACGTTTGCCGGGATCTCCTCAAGGTCACGCTCGTTCTCTTTCGGAATAAGCACTCGCTTGATGCCGCCACGATGGGCTGCCAGCAACTTCTCCTTGAGACCACCGATGGGCAGCACTTCGCCGCGCAAGGTGATCTCCCCTGTCATCGCCACATCAGCACGAACCGGATTACCGGTCAAGCTGGAGACCAGGGCGGTGCACATGGCGATACCGGCGCTCGGACCATCTTTCGGGGTTGCCCCTTCCGGTACGTGCACGTGGATATCGCGCTTCTCGTAGAAGTCGGCGTTGATGCGCAGCTTCTCGGCACGGGCCCGTACGACTGTCATGGCCGCCTGGATCGACTCCTGCATCACGTCACCGAGGGAACCGGTATAAGTGAGCTTGCCCTTGCCCGGCATGTTGGTGGTCTCGATGGTGAGCAGATCGCCCCCCACTTCGGTCCACGCCAAACCACACACCTGACCCACTTGATTCTGGTCGGTGGCCTTGCCGTAATCGAAACGCTGCACCCCGAGGAACTCCTTGAGGTTCTCCTGATTGACCTGAACATGCTTGATGCTCTTGTCCAGCAGAATGCGCTTGACCGCCTTGCGACAAATCTTGGAGATCTCGCGCTCCAGACTCCGCACACCCGCCTCGCGGGTGTAGTAGCGGATCACTCCGACCAGGGCAGAATCTTCGATGGTGATCTCGGACTCTTTCAGGCCGTTGCGCTGGATCTGCTTGGCAACCAGATGCTGCTTGGCAATGTTGAGCTTCTCATCTTCGGTGTAACCGGAGAGGCGGATCACTTCCATCCGGTCCAGCAAGGGACCCGGGATGTTCATGGAGTTGGAGGTAGCCACGAACATGACGTCCGACAGGTCATAATCCACTTCCAGATAGTGATCGTTGAAGCTGTTGTTCTGTTCCGGATCAAGCACTTCCAGCAAGGCGGATGCGGGATCGCCACGCATGTCCGAGCTCATCTTGTCGATTTCGTCGAGCAGGAACAGCGGGTTCTTCACGCCAACTTTCGCCATCTTCTGGATGAGCTTGCCTGGCATGGAACCGATATAGGTACGGCGGTGACCGCGGATCTCCGCTTCATCACGCACCCCACCGAGGGCCATCCGCACATATTTGCGGCCGGTCGCCTTGGCGATGGATTGACCCAGCGAGGTCTTGCCCACACCGGGAGGGCCAACCAGACAGAGGATGGGGCCCTTGAGCTTATTGACGCGCGCCTGCACCGCCAGATATTCGAGGATGCGATCCTTGACCTTCTCAAGGCCATAGTGATCGGCATCCAGCACCTCTTGCGCCTTGCCAAGGTCTTTCTTGACCTTGGATCGCGCCTTCCACGGCACCTGTACCATCCAGTCCACATAGCTGCGAACCACGGTAGCCTCGGCGGACATGGGAGACATCATCTTCAGCTTGGCGAGCTCGGCCTGGGCCTTTTCACGGGCATCTTCCGGCATGCCAGCCTCTTCAATCTTGCGATTGAGGGCTTCAAACTCATCCGGGCTATCTTCCAGCTCACCCAGCTCTTTCTGGATGGCCTTCATCTGCTCGTTGAGGTAATACTCGCGCTGGCTCTTTTCCATCTGCTTCTTGACGCGAGTACGGATGCGCTTCTCAACCTGCAGCAGGTCAATTTCCGACTCCATCATCGCCATCAGGAATTCGATGCGCTCGGAGACAGAGACGATCTCCAGCACCTTCTGCTTGTCTTCCAGCTTGAGCGGCATGTGGGCCGCCATGGTGTCAGCCAGACGCGCTGCATCGTCGATCGCCGAGATCGAGGTCAGTACCTCGGGCGGGATCTTCTTGTTGAGCTTGATATAGCCTTCAAACTGGCCGATGGCGGAGCGAACCAGCACTTCCTGATCCTTCTCCTCAATGGCTTGGGAGGGGATGTACTGGGCCTCGCAGACAAAGAAATCCTTGTCGTCGATCATCCGCTCCAGGCGGGCACGCTGCCCCCCCTCTACCAGCACCTTGACGGTGCCGTCCGGCAGCTTGAGCATCTGCAGAATATTGGCCACTGTCCCGACGGTGAAGATCTCCTCCACAGTCGGCTCATCGGTTGACGCATCCTTCTGGGCCACCAGCAGGACTTTCTTGTCCTGCTCCATGGCCGCTTCCAGACAGCGAATGGATTTTTCCCGCCCCACAAAGAGTGGAATGACCATGTGGGGATAAACCACCACGTCACGAAGAGGCAGGACGGGAATCTCGATGCGTTCTGAACGCTCTAGGTTCATATATGTCCTCTCGGCTTGTTATACCGTTGGCAAAGCGCTTGGCTGAGTATATGGGGGCGCTGAGATGAGATTCAATCGCCGAAACCGTAAAAAGCATGAAAGGGGCAAAAAGCCCCTTCCATTTGATTAAAAATCAGACATTTACTCTGATGCAGCTGCCTGGGTCTCGGGATTTTCGTAAATCATCAAGGGCGCGGAGTCCCCTTTGATCACGGTCTCGTCGATCACCACCTTGCTGACCCCTTCCAGAGAAGGCAGGTCATACATGGTATCCAGCAACACGGCTTCCACGATGGAACGCAGACCACGAGCACCGGTTTTACGCTCCATCGCCTTGCGGGCAATGGCGTTGAGTGCGTCGTCACGGAACTCCAGCTCGACCCCTTCCAGATCGAACAACGCCGCGTACTGTTTGGTCAGCGCGTTTTTCGGCTCTTTCAGGATCTGGATAAGGGCAGACTCATCCAGCTCGGTCAGGGTCGCGACCACCGGCAGACGGCCGATGAACTCGGGGATCAGACCATATTTGATCAGATCTTCCGGCTCTACCTTGGCGAAGGTCTCGCTCAGGGTGGCCTTGGCATCCTTGGATTTCACCTCGGCGCCAAAACCGATACCGGTTCCCTTCACGGAACGCTGCTCGATCACCTTGTCCAGACCGGCAAAGGCACCGCCACAGATGAAGAGGATCTTGGAGGTATCAACCTGCAAGAACTCCTGCTGCGGGTGCTTGCGACCGCCTTGCGGCGGCACGGAAGCGATGGTCCCTTCGATCAGCTTGAGCAGTGCCTGCTGCACCCCTTCCCCGGAGACATCGCGGGTGATGGAGGGGTTGTCCGACTTGCGGGAGATCTTGTCGATCTCGTCGATATAGACGATGCCACGCTGGGCCTTCTCTACGTCGTAGTCGCACTTTTGCAGCAGCTTCTGGATGATGTTCTCCACGTCCTCGCCCACATAACCGGCTTCGGTCAGGGTGGTCGCATCGGCCATGGTGAACGGCACATCCAGCAGACGAGCCAGAGTCTCGGCTAGCAGGGTTTTACCGCTACCGGTCGGGCCAATCAGCAGGATGTTGGATTTGCCGAGCTCCACACCACTGTTTTCGCCGCTGTTGCGCAGACGCTTGTAGTGGTTGTAGACGGCAACGGCCAACACCTTCTTGGCGTACTCCTGCCCGATCACATAGTCATCGAGATGAGCGCGGATCTGATGAGGGGTCGGCAGCTCGTTACCATCGCGCTTGGGAGAGATCTCGCGGATCTCTTCGCGGATGATGTCGTTGCACAGCTCGACGCACTCATCACATATGTAGACGGAAGGGCCAGCGATCAGCTTGCGCACTTCATGCTGGCTTTTGCCGCAAAAAGAGCAGTAGAGCAGCTTATCACCCTCACCCTTGCGTTTCTCTGTCATTCAGCAACCTCGTTTTATCAATAGAGGATGGATCGGCCTGTTGAGTTTACAACAGACCGGGACACCCTGCTCAGCTACGCTGGCTCAGGACACCGTCTACCAGACCATAAGCAACGGCCTGCTCGGCGGACATGAAGTTGTCACGATCGGTGTCACGCTCGATAGTAGCCATGTCCTGACCGGTATGGAACGCCAGGCGCTCGTTCAGGGTATTTTTGATCTTCAGGATCTCCTGGGCGTGGATCTGGATATCAGATGCCTGACCCTGGAAGCCACCCAGCGGCTGGTGGATCATCACGCGGGCATTTGGCAGGCAGAAACGCTTGCCCTTGGCACCGCCAGCCAGCAGGAAGGCACCCATGGAGCAGGCCTGCCCCATGCAGACGGTGCTGACATCCGGCTTGATGAACTGCATGGTGTCGTAGATGGACATGCCCGCAGTCACCGAACCACCCGGCGAGTTGATGTAGATATAGATATCCTTGTCCGGATTCTCGGACTCGAGGAACAGCAACTGGGCAACCACCAGATTGGCCATGTGATCTTCAACCTGACCGGTCAGGAAGATCACCCGCTCTTTCAGCAGACGGGAGTAAATATCGTAGGAACGTTCACCCTTGGCAGTCTGTTCGACCACGATGGGGACCAGCGCATTGCTGGGAGAATCGGTCATATCGTTATAGTTCTTGTACATAAGGCATTGTCCCTAAAATAAAATGGCCCGAGTGGAGATCACACGAGCCATTATACTTAACAGTCTTGACCTTAAGTCAAATGTTCTTAGGCAGCGGCGCCAGACTTGTTGATCACTTCGTCAAAGGCAACTTCCTTTTCGGTCACTTGCGCTTTGGACAGGATCAGGTCGATAGCTTGATCTTCTACTGCCAGGTTACGAACGCCGTTCAGCATCTGTTCGTTCTTCTGGTAGTACTCGATCACTTCCTTCGGATCTTCGTAGGCAGTCGCCATGGACTCGATGATGCTGTTTACACGGGCATCGTCAGCCTTGATCTCGTTGGTGCGGATCACGTCACCCAGCAGCAGGCCTACGCGTACACGACGCTCGGCTTGAGCCTGGAACAGTTCAGCCGGCAGCTCGGGAGCGTTGCCGCCCTGGAAGCCACCGAAGCGCTGCAGAGCCTGCTGACGCAGTGCGTCGATCTCTTGAGCAACAGCTGCTTTCGGCAGGTCGATTTGGTTGGCTTCAACCAGACCGTTCAGAACCTGCTCTTTCACGCTGTTTTTCAGGGCTTGAGCCAGTTCGCGCTCCATGTTCTTGCGCACTTCGGCTTTCAGCTCTTCAACAGAACCGCTTTCGATACCGAAACGCTTCACGAACTCTTCGGTCAGCTCAGGCAGGATCTGCTCTTCAACCTTGATCAGCTTGGAAGCGAACTTGGCTTCTTTGCCTTTCAGGTTTTCAGCGTGGTAATCAGCCGGGAAGGTCACTTCGATGGTGAACTCGTCGCCCGCTTTCTTGCCCAGGATGGCGTCTTCGAAGCCCGGGATCATACGGCCAGCGCCCAGCACCAGGTTGAAGCCTTCAGCTTTGCCGCCGTCGAACTCTTCACCGTCGATGGAACCGACGAAGTCCATGGTCACACGCATGCCATTGGCAGCGGCAACATCGGCATCAGCCCAGGTAGCGTGCTGCTTGCGCAGGGTGTCGATCATGTTGGCCAGATCTTCATCCTTCACAGTCGCAACCGGCTTCTCGACCTTGATGGTCTCAAGACCTGCAACTTCGAACTCCGGATACACTTCGAAAGTGGCGGTGAATTCGAAATCCTGACCTTCTTTGATCTCTTTCGGCTCCATGGTCGGGGCACCGGCCGGGCTCAGTTTGTTTTCGATGATGGCTTTGATGAAGTTGCTCTGCATCATTTCATCAGCAACGCGGGCGTGAGCCATGGCGCCGAACATCTTCTTGATGATGGCAACCGGAGCCTTGCCAGGACGGAAACCGTCGATGCGACGAGTTTTGGCCAGGCCATTCAATTCTTTACGCACAGCGGCGTCTACGGTAGCGGCCGGTACAGTGATGGTAAGACGGCGTTCCAGACCCTGGGTTGTCTCTACAGAAACTTGCATTCTTCTACCTCGTTCAACTCAGCACTGTGTGCTGACCCTTTATTGCCCCTGGGCAAAGCCCGGAGTCTTCCTGTTTATAAAGACAACGATATGTCTTTGTGATGAGAAAATATGACGCGGCATTATAGCGGCGCACTTTGGTCGAGTCGAGCCACACATCCCCCACATTGAGCGGCGTGCAAGCACAATTCGTGCAAAACTGCCCTTTATATGGGGAGAGAGGTGCCCGACTTCAACTATCCGATGGCAATAATTTTGCGTTTGCTCACCTTTTTTCATCCGAACGCCGCTTTATTGCCCATCTTTCGCCGAAAAACAGCCCACCGTTGCGGGCGGCGACTCAATTTGACCAGCCAAATGGCGATTGGACCAATCAACCATTGCGTCCCTACCCCTCCCTCGTTATGGTGGCAACCAAATTGATGATCTGGAGTCACTCACATGGCCTTTTTCCGCTTCTTGTTCAATCTGCTCTGGTTTGTACTGGGAGGTGTCTTTATGGGCCTGGCCTGGTGGCTGGCCGGTCTTGTCTGCTTTATCTCGCTGGTCGGTATCCCCTGGGGACGAGCCTGCTTCGTGATCGGCACCTTTACCTTCTTCCCGTTTGGCAAGCAGGCGGTCAATCGCAAAACCATGACCGGCCAGAGCGATATCGGCACCGGCACGCTGGGGCTGATTGGCAACATCCTCTGGTTCGTGCTGATCGGTGTCTGGCTGGCCATCGGCCACATCGCTTCCGCGCTGGCCTGCTTCGTGACCATTATCGGTATCCCGTTCGGTATCCAGCACCTCAAGCTGGCACTCATCAGTCTGGCGCCCATCGGCCAGATGATTGTGACCAACCAGGAGGCGGAATCGGGCCGCTATATCCGCTAACTGCGGGAAATACGCGGGCAGACGCTGCCCTGCAACGAAAAAAAAGGGCAGACTAGGGTCTGCCCTTTTCTATTCTCTTTTGTTGAGGCCATCATGTTACCCAGCCACTTTTTCGCCAATCTCGCCCGCATGAAACTCATCTACCGCTGGCCCCTGATGCGCAACATCCAGCCGGAAAACATTGCCGAGCACAGCCTGCAGGTGGCCATGGTGGCCCATGCCCTCGGCATCATCAAAAACCGGCTGTTTGGCGGCAGCGTGAATGCCGACCGCGCCGCGGTGATGGCCCTCTACCACGACAGTAGCGAGGTGCTGACCGGCGATCTGCCCACCCCGGTCAAATACTTCAACCCCGAGATCGCCCGCGAGTACAAGAAGATAGAACTGGCCGCCGAGCAGCGTCTGCTTGGCATGCTGCCGCCGGAACTGGTGGAGGACTTTCGCCCCCTGCTCGATTCGGCAGCCCAGGATGACGAGCTGGCCAGGCTGGTCAAGGATGCCGACACCCTCTGCGCCTATACCAAGTGTCTGGAGGAGATCAACGCGGGCAACCGGGAGTTCGAACCGGCTCGCAAGCGCCTTGAAGCCATGCTGGCAGCCCGGATGAGCGATGAGATGCGCTATTTTATCGACACCTTCGTAGCCAGCTTCTCCCTGCCACTCGATGAGCTTAACGCTCACTAAGCCAGTCTACATGACCTGAAAACAGAAGGGCCCGCCGGTTTGCACCAGCGGGCCCTTCGTTCTTTATTGCGCATTAGATGCAACGCATCAGTGACCCAGCTCGCGAGATGGCACCAGACCGCTCGCCCGCCAGGCGGGATAGAGGGTCGCCACCAGACTCATCAGGATGGCGGCGCCCGTCACGATGAGCAGATCCTGCATATGCAACTCGGTCGGCAAAAAGTCGATAAAGTAGATATCCGGATTGAGGAAGCGGTGACCGATGAGCTTTTCGACAACGCTCAGGATCTGGGTCAGCTTGCTGGAGAGCAGCCCGCCCAGCAGGGCGCCGAGCAGGGCACCGGCCACGCCGTTGACCATCCCCTGAATGACGAAGGTGAGCCGGATCTGGCCGGGGCTCGCCCCCATGGTCTTCAGGATGGCGATCTCGCTGCGCTTCTCGTTCACCGCCATCACCAGGGTGGAGACGATGTTGAAGCAGGCGACAGCCACCACCATCAGCATCACCACATACATGACGGTACGCACCATCTGGATGTCCTGATAGAGGTAGCCCTGGCTGTTCATCCAGCTGCGGATATAGACGTGATGAGGGAACTGCTGCGCGGCGGCTACGGTGATGGATTGCGCCTTGAGCACATCGCTCACCCGCAGGCTGAAGCCCTCCACGCCGCTGCCCATGCCGGTGATCGCTTGCGCATCGGCCAGATGCATAAAGCCGAGCAGACCGTCGAGCTGACCACCGATCTCCAGCAGCCCCACCACGGTCAGGGCTTCGCGCCGAGGATTCTTGATCCCCGCCTGATCACCCCCTTGCGGCAGCAGCAGGGCGACCGAATCCCCCACCTTGACCCCCAGCTTGTCGGCGATGGTCTTGCCAAGGATCACCCCACGTTCACCCGGTTGCAGCTCACGCAGACCACGGCCCGTCATGTATTTGCCGGCATCCGACAGATTGGTTTCCAGATCGGGCAGCACGGCGCGCAGTTGCACCCCCTTGAGGGCAGAGCCATGCTCCAGCAGGCCATTGAGGCGAATGACCGGCGCTGCCGCCTCAACGCCCGGCTGGGCCAGCAGGTAGTCGCGCAGACGTGGCCAATCCGGCAGCGGCCGCTCGACGGCGTCCAGCTCACCTTGCGGCACGACCGAGAGCACCCGATCTTTAAGCTCCCGCTCGAAACCGTTCATGGCGGAGAGGCCCAGGATCAACGCCATCACCCCGAGGGCGATACCGATCAGGGAAGAGGCTGAGATAAAGGCGATAAACCCGTTGCGACGGCGGGAGCGGCTGTAACGCAGGCCCAGAAAGAGGGGCAGCGGTTTGAACATCAGGCAACCTCCGCCATCACGCCACTCACCAGGGTCACCCGGCGATGGAGCTTGGCCGCCAGGCTCAAGTCGTGAGTCACCACCACAAAGGCGGTGCCCAGTTCACGATTCAGTTCACACAGCAGTTCATACACTGCGGTGGCACTGGCGTGATCCAGGTTACCGGTCGGCTCGTCCGCCAGCACCAGACTCGGTTCGTTGACCAGCGCCCGGGCGATCGCCACCCGTTGGCGTTCGCCACCGGAGAGCTCGGACGGTCTGTGGTTGAGACGATGGGAGAGCCCTACCCTACCCAACATTTTGGTCGCCTTTTCGGTGGCAACCGCCACCGACTCACCGGCGATCAGCAGCGGCATGGCCGCATTTTCCAGCGCACTGAACTCGGAGAGCAGGTGGTGGAACTGGTAGACAAAGCCCAGCTCGCGGTTGCGAAAACGGGCCTGGGTGCGGCTATCCCAATGGTGGATATCCTCCCCCTTGAACAGCACGGCGCCACTGGAGGGGTTGTCCAGCGCCCCCATCAGATGCAGCAGAGTGGTCTTGCCGGAGCCGGAGCTCCCCACCACCGCCAGCATTTCACCGGGTGCGACGCAGAGATCGATCCCCTTGAGCACCTGAGTCTCCAGCTCCCCCTCTTTATAGACATGGTTGAGCGCCTGGCAGCGCAGCAGAGGTTCACGGGATACGGCTTCATTCATAACAGGGGCTCCACTTGCCTCGGTAACAACGCTGGCACCCGCAACAACGGGGGCACCAGTCACAACAGAAGATGCATTATTCACGGCATTACTCATAACGCAGCGCCTCGGCCGGTTTCACCCGCGCAGCGCGGGCCGCCGGGTAGAGGGTGGCACTGAAGCTCAGCAACACGGCGCCCAGCAAAATGGTGATGACCTGAGCCGGCTCGACAATCACCGGCAGGCCACTGCCGCCCGCCGCCATATAGAGGTTGAGCCCCACCGCATTGAGCAGGGGGTTGAGACCCAAGGAGAGCGCCAGGCCAGCCAGCCCGCCAAACAGAGCACCAATCACTCCGCTGGAAGCGCCAAGCACCATGAAGATTTTGACGATCCCCGATTCACTCATGCCCATGGTGCGCAGGATGGCCACTTCGCCCTCCTTGTCCGTCACCACCATCACTAGCGCAGAGAGGATGTTGAAGGTGGCGACGGCGATGATCAGCACCAGCATCAGCCCCATCATCCGTTTTTCCATGGCGACCGCCTGGAACAGCTCGCCCCGCTCGCGGCGCCAATCCTGCCACAACAGCCCATCCGGCAACGGTGTCTTGATCACCTCGTCAGCGGCAAAGGGATCATCGAGCCAGAGGCGAATGCCACCGACGGTTTCTGGCGGCATGCGCAGCAGCCGCTGGGCATCCCCCAGCGCGATCAGCGCAATCTGGTTATCCACATCGGCGCCGACCCCGAAGATGCCGGAGACGGTAAAGAGGCGCTGGGCCGGTACCCGGCCAAACGGGGTGAAGCGGGTCCCTTCGGTCAGGATCAGGCGAACCTGATCGCCGATGGAGACATTGAGGCGACGAGCCACCCCCTGCCCCAGCACGATGCGGTAGTGGCCTGCCTGCAGGGTATCGAGTCGCCCCCCCAGCATCTGGCTGTGGAGGATGTCATCCTTGGGCCACTTTGCAGGGTCGATCCCCTGCACGCTCACCCCGGTCAGCTGACCGGGGCTTTGCAGCATCCCTTCGCTGTCGAGCATGGGGGCCGAGGCAACCACATTGGGTAATTTGGCCAGATCCGGCAAGCCTTGCGGGTCTGCATCAATGCGGCCAGCCTGATTGGTCACCACCACATGGGGGATCACCCCGAGGATGCGCCCTTTGAGCTGCCCTTCGAAACCGTTCATCACCGAAATGACCACCATCAGGGCGGCAACCCCGATGGCGATGCCAAAGGTAGAGAACAGGGAGATAAATGAGACGAAGCGATTGCTGCGCTTCGAGCCTGCATAACGCAGGCCGATGGCCAGCGAAAGGGGCTGAAAAAGTCCGGTCTTCAAGGATATGTACGTTGCCAACAAAATAAGATACCGGATAATAAAGGGAAACCGTCCATGACAACAAGGGATAGCCTCCATGCAGGAACAGTTCTTCAGCGTCACTCATGCCACGCCGGTCAATGTGATCCCCATGCCGGCCGACTTCCACCTCCCCTCGCTGGAGGAGCTGGACGCTGAGCTGCCGGAGCCCTTTCGGATCTCTTCGGCCATTACCTCCATCGATCTGGTGACCACTCGACTGCTGCGCAACCAGAACGAGTCGATGCACGATCTGATCGAGATCGTCAATCAGCAGTCCCGCAAGATCGACATGATCATGGGCTATGTGCTCTCCCTGCAGGACCATCCGGAGCAGCGCTTTCACACCCTGCGCTTCGGGGCAGGTCAACTCACCTACCTGCACCCCTATCACGGTCACGGGGATGCGCCGCACCTGCACCAGATCGTGCGCCTCAAGATCTTCCTGCGGGAAGAGGCGGCCGCCATCTACTGCTATGGCCAGGTCAAACAGCTCGACGGCGGTGAACATGGCACCCATGTGCAGCTCGACTATGTGCGGATCCGCGAAGATGACCGTGAACTGCTGGTTCGTGCCAGCCTCCACGTGCAATCAAAGCAGCTCAAGCTGCGCGCCCAAGAACGTCAGCGCTAACCAGAGCGAACGTCGCGATAGATAACGTCAACGTTAAAAGAATCGAACCATGCCAATGACACTCCCCGCCTTGCCCGCCAAAGCGGGCCAAAAGATCACACTCGGCCAGCTGGTCGGCAGCAGCCTCTCGCTGATTGCAGCCCGTCTCACCAGTGAAGCCAAGGGGCCGGTACTGCTTATCACCGCCGATACCCCGAGCGCCCTGCGCCTGGAGCAGGAGTTACAGTACTTGCTGGCAGACAAGCAGCTAGCCGATCAGTCCGCTCCCGTATTGCTGTTCCCCGATTGGGAGACCCTGCCCTACGACACCTTCTCTCCTCATCAGGACATCATTTCCCAGCGGCTCGAGACTCTCTACAAGCTGCCGCAGATGAGCAAGGGGGTGCTGATTGTCCCCATCTCCACCCTGATGTTGCGCTGCGCCCCCCGGGTCTATCTCGACAAATACAGCCTGATGGTGAAGGCCGGTCAGCGCCTCAACCTGCAACAGCTGCGCGGGCGGCTGGCCGAGGCGGGTTACGTGGCAGTGGATCAGGTGCTGGAACATGGCGAATTTGCCGCTCGCGGCTCCCTGCTCGATCTCTTCCCCATGGGCAGTAGCAGCCCCTATCGCATCGACTTCTTCGACGATGAAGTGGACTCCATCCGCCCATTCGATCCCGAAACCCAGCGCTCCAGCGAACCGGTCAAGACGGTCAGCCTGCTGCCCGCCAGGGAATACCCTACCGACGAGGCGGCCATCGAACTGTTTCGCGGCCAGTTCCGCGAGCAGTTCGAGCTGTCGCGGGCCGAGGGCTCCGTCTATCAGGAGGTGAGCAAGGGGCGCTGGCCCGCTGGCATCGAGTATTATCTGCCGCTCTTCTTCAACCAGACCGCCAGCCTGTTTGACTACCTGCCGGAAGAGACCCTTCTGCTCACCGTGGGGGATATCTACCCCGCCGCCCAGCGTTTCTGGAACGATATCGGCCAGCGCTATGAAGACAGACGCTGGGACAACACTCGCCCCCTGCTACCCCCGGCCCAGCTCTATCTGCCGGTGGAGCAGCTCTTTGCCTCTCTGGGCCAATATGGCGCGGTGCGGCTGCAAGAGGCCGCCACCGCGGGCGATGCCGGTCAGCACGATCTGCCCATCGAGGCGCTGCCGGATCTGCAACTCGATCACAGCAAGGAGCAACCCCTGCTGGCGCTCAACCAGTTCCTCCAAGGTTTTGCCGGGCGCACCCTGTTTGCGGTGGAGTCCGAAGGACGGCGGGAGGTGCTCGGCGATCTGCTGGCGCGTATCTCGTTGCAACCTAAAGAGTTCCCCTCCCTCGACGCCTTTATGGCAAGCCAAGATCGTCACGGCCTGCTGGTGGCACCGCTTGAACGTGGCTTCCTGTGGCAGGAGGCCGGTCAGGATCCATTGGCGCTGATCACCGAGACCGAACTGCTGGGCGGCAAGGTGCGCAGCAAGCGGGCACGGGAGAAGAGCAAAAACTTAAGCTCCGATGCGGTGATCAGAAACCTGGGCGAGCTGACCCAGGGCCAGCCGGTGGTCCATCTCGATCACGGGGTCGGCCGCTATCTGGGGCTCGAAACCATCGACGCTGGTGGTCTGCCCACCGAGTTTTTGACCCTCGAATATGCCGGCGGCGACAAGCTGTTCGTGCCGGTCACCAGTTTGCACCTTATCAGCCGCTACACCGGCTCTGATAACCCACCCAGCCACAAACTCGGCGGCGAGGCCTGGAGCAAGGCGCGGCGCAAGGCGGCGGAGAAGGTGCGCGATGTGGCAGCCGAGTTGCTGGATGTCTACGCTCATCGCGCCGCTCGCGCCGGTTTTGCCTTCAAGCACGACAAAGAGGCCTATCGCCAGTTTGCCGCCAGCTTCCCGTTCGAGGAAACCGACGATCAGCTCAACGCCATCAATGCGGTGCTGGGGGACATGTGTCAGGCCAAGAGCATGGACCGACTGGTGTGTGGCGACGTAGGTTTCGGCAAGACCGAAGTGGCGATGCGGGCGGCGTTTGTGGCCGTCCACGGCGGCAAGCAGGTTGCCGTGCTGGTGCCCACCACCCTGCTGGCGCAACAGCACTACGACAACTTCCGCGACCGCTTCGCCAACTGGCCGGTGCGGGTCGAGGTGCTGAGCCGCTTCCGCTCCGCCAAGGAGCAGAGCGCTGTGATGAAGGAATTGGCCGAAGGCAAGGTGGACATCATCATCGGCACCCACAAGCTGCTCGGCTCCGAACTCACCTTCAAGGATCTGGGACTGCTCATCGTCGATGAGGAGCACAGATTCGGGGTGCGCCAGAAGGAGAAGATCAAGGCGCTGCGGGCCGATGTGGATATCCTCACTCTCACCGCCACCCCTATTCCGCGCACCCTCAACATGGCGATGTCCGGTATGCGGGATCTCTCCATCATCGCCACCCCGCCCGCCAAGCGGCTCGCCATCAAGACCTTCGTGCGTCAGCACGAACCGGCTGTGGTGCGCGAGGCGGTGCTGCGGGAATTGAAGCGTGGTGGTCAGGTTTACTACCTGCACAACGACGTGGAGAGCATCGAGAAGTGCGCCGCCGATCTTGCCGAATTAGTGCCAGAGGCGCGTATCGGCATCGCCCACGGCCAGATGCGCGAGCGCGACCTTGAGCGGATCATGTCCGACTTCTACCACCAGCGCTTCAACCTCTTGGTCTGCACCACCATCATCGAGACCGGCATCGACGTGCCAAGCGCCAACACCATCATCATGGATCGGGCGGATCATCTCGGTCTGGCCCAGCTGCACCAGCTGCGGGGTCGGGTTGGCCGCTCTCACCATCAGGCCTATGCCTACCTGCTCACCCCCCATCCCAAGCTGATGACCAAGGATGCGGCCAAGCGGCTGGAGGCGATCGCCTCGCTCGAAGATCTCGGCGCCGGTTTTGCGCTGGCGACCCACGATCTGGAGATCCGTGGCGCGGGCGAACTGCTCGGCGACGATCAGAGCGGCCAGATTGAATCGGTCGGCTTCACCCTCTATATGGAGATGCTGGAGCAGGCGGTCGAGGCGCTGAAAAATGGCAAGGAGCCCTCGCTGGAGCAGCTGATGAGCCAGCACACCGAGGTGGAGCTGCGCCTGCCTGCGCTGTTGCCGGATGACTATATTCCGGACGTCAACATGCGCCTCTCCATGTACAAGCGGATCGCCAGTGCGGCGGACGAGCAAGAGCTGCGCGAGCTGAAAGTGGAGCTGATCGACCGCTTTGGTCTCTTGCCGGAGGCGACCAAAACCCTGCTGGAGCTGGCTGCCTTCCGTCAGCGTGCCACCGCCCTTGGCATTCGCCGGGTGGAGATGAGCGAGCGTGGCGGCTATCTCGACTTCACCCAGGAGACCAAGGTCAATCCGGCCTATCTGGTCAAGCTGCTCTCCAGCCAGCCACGGGTCTACAAGATGGACGGGCCGACCCGGCTGCGCTTCCAGGTGCCGACCCAGGATCGCGCCATGCGCCTGAAACTGGTGGATGGTTTGCTGGCTGATCTGGCCAACAACAGCCTGTGAATATCTGCAACGCTGGCGACGAGCCAGCACGATAAAGCCAACTAAAACGGGAGCCAAATCGGCTCCCGTTTTTTATTCGCTATCAGTCAGCTGCGTACTATCAGCCCTGGTTAGCTGGATCCTCATGGGCGGAGAACTCGCGCATAAAGGCCTCGGCGCGCTCCACCATCTTGGTCGAGCCAACAAAGTAAGGGGTACGCTGGTGCAGTGCGGTGGGCTGGATATCCATGATGCGGCCAAAGCCATCGGAGGCCTTGCCACCAGCCTGCTCTACCAGAAACGCCATCGGGTTGCACTCATAGAGCAGCCGCAGCTTGCCGTTCGGCGAGTTGGTGCCGGACGGATAGATGTAGATGCCGCCCTTGAGCAGGTTGCGATGGAAATCAGAGACCAGGGAGCCGATATAGCGGGAGGTGTAGGGTCTGTGGGTCGCCTCGTCGCGCTCCTGGCAATATTTGAGGTACTTCTTCACCCCGTCCGGGAACTTGATGTAGTTACCCTCGTTGATGGAGTAGATCTTGCCCTCTTCCGGAATACGGATGTTCTCGTGGGAGAGGCAGAAGCAGCCGATAGAGGGATCGTAGGTAAAGCCGTTAACGCCAAAGCCGGTGGTGTAGACCAGCATGGTGGAAGAGCCGTAGACCACATAACCGGCGGCGACCTGACGGTTGCCCGGCTGCAGGAAGTCCTCCAGGGTCACCGGCGAACCCTGCGGGCTCAAACGGCGGTAGATGGAGAAGATAGTCCCGACCGAGACGTTGACGTCGATATTGGAGGAGCCATCGAGCGGGTCGATCAGCACTACATACTTGGAGTTTTTGGAGAGCGGCGAGTCAAAGGCGACGAAGTCCTCTTCTTCTTCCGAGGCCATGCCACACACCTCACCGCGCGCTTCCAGCGCCGCCTTGAAGCGTTCGTTGGCGTAGACATCCAGCTTCTGCTGCACCTCGCCCTGTACGTTTTCAGCGCCCATGGAACCGATGATATCCGCCAGTCCCGCCTTGTTGATCTCCCGGTTCACCACCTTGGCAGCAAGGCGGATCGAGCTGAGCAACGAGGTCAGCTCGCCAGTCGCGGTAGGATAATCCGCCTGCTTTTTGACGATGAACTCACCCATGGTGATCATGTTTCGCATTTTTGTTCCTTTAGATCGCATCCGTTGGCGTTGAAAACGTTTGCAGGCATCAGCAAAAAAAATGCCGATCACCGGCGGCCTTGATTTGTAACCTAATGTAACGTCTGTTTTTTGTTTTTGCAGCGAATTAAGCGGCCTATTAAATAGGCTATTTCGCCTCATGTTATGGTAAAAGGCGCGTTTTATTCGGTTTCAATCGATAACTTTCGGCCTCTTAATTCGTGGCAATAACCTGCTGCAAGCCATGAGTTGACTGGCCTTGAGCCATTAAAAATGGAGTCTGATGGGCCTGCCGTTCCCTCAGCCATTGCCTCTTGAGATCCGATCGCCAATCCAGCACACTGATTTCGCTTTGGAAGCAAATAAAACTCAAGGATTATCAATGAACAAGACTCTCATTGCCGGCATGGTAGCCGGACTGTTTGCCCTTCCCGCCTGGGCTGCCCAGGTGCCTGCCGGTACCAAGCTGCTGCCGGATGCCCAACAAATCTACGTGACCAATATCGGCACCGAGCCCACCACCATTGACCCCCAGCTGGTAGAAGAGACCGCCGGTAGTGCCATCGTCAACGATCTGTTTGAAGGGCTCTATGAGCTGGATAATACCGGCAAGATCAAGCCAGCAGGTGCCGTCAGCTACGACGTCGACAAGACAGGTACCATCTACACCTTCAAACTGAGGCCCGAGGCCAAGTGGTCAAACGGTGAACCGGTCACCGCCGCCGATTATGTCTACGGCTGGCAACGGGCGGCCGATCCCAAGACCGCCTCCAACTACGCCTGGTTTATCGAATTGACCGGAGTGGTCAATGCAAGCGAGGTGACACAGGGCAAGAAGAGCCCGTCAGAGCTCGGGATCAAGGCGCTCGATGACCACACCCTGCAGGTCACCCTGAAAAATCCGGTTCCCTTCTTCCTAAAAACGCTGGCCCACTACACCACGTTCCCGGCCCCCAAGGCCACCATTGAAAAATTCGGTAAGGATTGGGTCAAACCGGGCAATATCGTCTCCAACGGCGCCTTTGTACTCAAGGAGTGGACCCCCAACGAGCGGCTGAGCGCCGAGCGCAATACCCACTACTGGAACAACCAGCACACCGTCCTGAACAAGGTGATCTATCTGGAGATCGTCTCGGAAACCGCCGCCTACAACCGCTATCGCACCGGTGAACTGCACTACACCACTTATCCGCTGGAGCAGTACAAGCAGCTCAAGAGCAAGAGCCCGGAAGAACTGGTCAGCGTCCCCACGCTGGCCAGCTATTACTATGTCTTCAATACCCAGCGCAAACCGTTCGATGACCCGAAAGTACGCAAGGCGCTCTCGCTCGCCATCGACCGGGAGACCATCACCGACAAGATCCTGGGGCAGGGACAAATTGCCGCATATAGCTTCACGCCCCCCATTGTGGACGGTTTTGAATTGAAAAAACCGGCTAGCCAGCTGCAGAGCAAAGAGGAGCGGATCAAGCAGGCCAAAGCCCTGCTGACCGAAGCAGGTTATGGCCCGGACAAGCCACTCACAGTGGACATTCTCTACAACACCAACGAGAGCCACAAAAAGATTGCGCTGGCCGTCTCCTCCATGTGGAAACACAACCTGGGGGTCACTGCCACCCTCAACAACATGGAGTGGAAGACCATGGTCTCGGCACTGAACGAGGGGGATTTCGGGGTTAGCCGCTATGGCTGGAACGGGGATTATAACGATGCCTCCACCTTCCTCGACATCATGACCTCCAGCAGCAGTGCCAACAGCGGCAAGTGGTTCAACAAGGAGTACGACGCCCTGCTGGCCAAGGCCCACGACTCGCTGGATCCCGCTGAACGCAATGCCCTGTATCAACAGGCAGAGGCACTCATTGATGCGGATGCCCCCATCGCCCCCATCTATTTCTCGGTCAAATCCAGGTTGCTCAAGCCTTTCGTGAAAGGCTATCCCCACCTTAACCCGCAGGATGTGGTCTACAGCAAGGAGCTCTATCTAGTTGCCCAGTAACCGGCTAGGAAGATGTAACCATAAAAAAGCGCCTGCATTGCTGCAGGCGCTTTTCATTGGCGGCCAAGCAGGCCACTTGGCCCCTCTACGCTTTCGCGCAAGATTACTCTTCGGGACAGGGTGCCAGCACCACCCGGCGGCGACCCATCACCACCGGACGCACCAGCAGCTGTGCCAGCAAGACACCCAGCAGGGTCAGACCGCCCCCGATCAGGTGATAGCTGGTCAACCGCTCACCCAACAGGGTGATGGCAAGGCCAGCCGTCATCACCGGCAGCAGGTTCATAAAGATGGCGGTACGGTTGGCACCGAGCAGGGCGATACCCTGCATCCAAAGCCAGGGTGAGAGCGCCGAAGTGGGGATACCCGCATAGAGGATCAGCCACAGGGCCCGCCTATCAGGCCACTGGCCATCCACCAGCAAAAAGAAGGGAGTCAGGATCACCACACTGCAGATCACCTGACCGTAGAGCAGCGACCAGTTGTCGAGCCCAAGATCCCACTTCTTGAGCAGCACACTGTAAAGGGCGTAAGTACCCGCCGAAATCAGCATATAGACAGAGCCGATATGAATGCCTTGGGTAAACAGCCGGGTAGGATCTCCCTGCCCCAGCAAGATAGACAAGCCAAGGATGGAGAGCAGCGCCCCCAGTACAGCGCCCCAGGTGGGCCGCTCGCGCAGCAGCCAGATGCTGAACAACACGGTCAGCAGCGGCGTCAGTCCCATCATCAACCCCATCTCGGTGGCTCCCAGGGTTTGCGCCGCGTAGTAACCAAAAGTCTGGTTGAGCACCATGCCCAGCGAGGCCAGCATGGCGATCTGCCAAAGGCCAGCGCGCAGACGGGCACGCGCACGCCATACCCGACGGGCCAGAAACGGACTTAATACCAGCGCAGCCACCACCCAGCGCGACCAGGCCAAGGCTGCGGGGGACAACACACCAACCGCCAGTTTGCTGACGATGCCATTGCCAGCCCAGATGGCAATGCAGGAGAAGGGAAACAGAAAGGCAAGGGGCATGAGAGGATCCAGACCGAAGAGACAACAGCGGGCCAGTATAGAGGGCGATGGGAGAGAAACAAAGGTGTGGGCCTGAACAGCCACGCAGTGAACGCCAGTCGCCAGAAACAAATATGCCCACAAAATTGCGGGCATATCAGTGCAGAAACATGTTCAGAAGCGCATTACGCGGCATCCATGTGCAGTCTGGAGATCAGCTCGTTGACCTCGGTGACTGTCTGGCGATGGGGAATATCCGCCGGATTCGGCATCAGCAACAAACCGGATTGGAAATCAAACCGCCCCCGACCATGGATGTAAATCCGACCTTTAAAGAAGGTTTTGACATGCTTTGCCACCATCAGTGGCAGGTACTTCTTGAACACTCTCATCGTTTGCAACCTCTTGCAGTTGTATCCGTATGACAGCAGCTTCTGCGAATTAATTCCGTAAAATATTTATAAAAATCCGGAAAACTCGCCCATCTCTTCCCAAAAAATTCAATCTATAACTTTTTATTAACTTTTAGCCTATTGTATGCGGCCCTTCGAGCCAGAGCAAGGCTCCTTTGCCATCGTGCCACTCGATACAGGCGATCCCCGAGGTGGCGAACATGGGTGCTCCTGCGGCCGGGCAGAGGCTTTGCACCAGATAACCCACCAGCGGCAGATGGCTGACCATCAGGATCTGGTCATGTTGCTGCGCCAAAGTGGTGAGGTAGCTGGCCACGAAAGCGGGATCACCGTAAGGGGTAATGTCGCCACTCTCTTCAACGGCTGCTGCGTCAGGTAATTCACTGCATATGGCTTGCCAGGTCTGGCGTGCCCGCAGATAGTTGCTGTGGATCACACGATCCAGCGGGCCAATCAGCTGAGGCGCCAGCCAGCGGGCCATCTGGATAGACTCTTCAATACCCTGCTCGGTCAATGGACGCTGTTCATCTGTTTTCGCATTCATGCCAGCCTGGCCATGACGCATGATATAGATTTTCATTACAACCTCGCCCAACGGGCCTGTTTTGATAGCCGGGGGATCTTACCCCGCCACGGGTGTGGAAACAATTGCGCTACCTCTCAGAAAAGGGTTTGCCTGACGGGATAGCGGGGTCGATAATCATGTTTAAATTCAAATAAATCCAACGTGAGTCACACGCCAATGAGCCCATATGCCAGTCCCAATGACCATCGGCAATACCATTTTCTGGAGCTGGCCAACCGGCTCAGGGTCTTGTTGATTTGTGATCCCGACACAGACAAATCCGCCGCCTCGCTGGCGGTCAATACCGGCCATTTTGACGATCCCGCTGACCGGCAGGGAATGGCCCATTTTCTGGAGCACATGCTGTTTCTCGGCACCTGCACCTACCCCAAGCCTGGTGAGTACCAGCAATTTATGAGCCGTCATGGCGGCAGCAACAACGCCTGGACCGGTACCGAGTTCACCAACTTCTTCTTCGAGATCGACAACGGTTTCTTCGAAGCGGGGCTGGATCGCTTCTCCCAGTTCTTTATCTGCCCCACCTTTGATCCTGAGTGGGTGGACAAGGAGCGCAACGCGGTCGACTCCGAGTATCGCCTCAAGCTGCAGGACGACATGCGCCGCAGCTATCAGGTGCATAAAGAGACGGTCAACCCGGCGCACCCCTTCTCCAAGTTCTCGGTGGGCAACCTCGATACCCTGGCTGATCTGCCGGGACGGGATCTGCGCTCCGACCTTATCCGTTTTTACGAAAGCCACTACAGCGCGGATCGCATGGCGCTGGTGATGATCTCGCCGGAATCCATCGATACCCAGTTGCAGTGGTGCTGTCGCTACTTTGCTCCCATTTTGAATCGCAATTTGGGAACCCCGACCCTCACCATGCCGCTCTACCGGCTCGACGATCTCGGCGTGCGCATCCACATCAATCCGGTCAAGGAGACCCGCAAGCTGTCGCTCAGCTTCCCCCTGCCCAATGTGGACGAGTTTTACGACAAAAAGCCCCTCACCTTCCTGAGCCATCTGATTGGCTACGAGGGGGATGGCAGCCTGCTCTCCCTGCTCAAGGCGAAAGGCTGGGTCAACCAGCTCTCAGCGGGCGGTGGCATTAGCGGCGCCAACTTCAAGGATTTTGGCGTCAACTTCGGCCTCACCCCTCTGGGCCTTGAACATGTGGATGACATCCTCGCCACCCTGTTTGGCTATCTGAAACTGATCGGCCGCGAAGGGCTACAGAGCTGGCGCTATGACGAAAAACGGACCGTGCTCGAATCGGCGTTCCGTTTTCAGGAGCGCGGCCGCCCCCTCGATACGGTGTCGGGGCTGGTGCTCAACCTCTTTAGCTACAAACCTGAGGATCTGCTCTACGGCGACTACATGATGCGCGAATATGACGAGGGGCTGATCCGCCGCTTCCTCGCCAAACTCACCCCGCACAACCTGCGTATCACCATCACTGCGCCGGAAGTGGCGACCGATCGACTGGCCCGCTGGTATCAGACCCCCTATAGCGTGGCGACCATTACCGAGGCCGAGAAAATTCGCTGGCAGCAAAGCGAGCCGGATCCGGTGCTGGCGCTGCCCAAGCCCAACCCCTTTATCAGCAGCCGACTCGATCCGCGTACGCCCGAGCTTGCCGCCGACATGCCCGCCTGCCTTATCGATCGCCCCGGTTTTCGCCTCTGGCACCTCCATGAGCACCTGTTCAGCGTGCCCAAGGGCAATCTCTACATCTCCATCGACAGCGAACATGCGGTCAAAAATCCGCGCAATATCGCCATGGCGCGCCTCGCCGTGGAGCTGTTGGCCGACCACCTCAACGCCCTCACCTATCCGGCGGAGCTGGCGGGGCTGGGCTACCAGATCTATGCCCATCAGGGGGGCTTTACCATCAACCTGAGCGGCTTTGCCGACAAGCAGCCGCTGTTGCTCGACATGATCCTTGGCAACCGCACCCTGGGGTATCCGGATCCGGGTCGCTTCGCCGAGATCAAGGAGCAGCTCATTCGCAACTGGGACAACCAGTCCAAGGCGCGCCCCATCTCCCAGCTCTTTAACCAGCTCACCAGCCTGTTGCAACCCAACAACCCGCCGTTCGAGCAGTTGCTCCGTCACCTGCGCACCGTCGAGCTGGAAGAGATGCCCGGCTTCGTGGCCCAGCTGTTTGGCGAGGTCCATGTCGAAGCGCTGGTGCACGGCGACTGGACTGCCGCCGAAGCACTGGAGCTGGCCGCCCTGATGGAGCGCCACCTGAGCGACATCAATGGCACCAGCAGCAAACCGAGCGGCGAGACCCGTCGTCCGCTCATCTCCATTCAGGACAGAGGCACCCTTATTCGCGAGCAGGGTTGCGATCACGAAGACTCGGCACTGCTGGTCTACTACCAGTCCCGTACCACCCGGGCGCGGGATCTCGCCTGCTTCACTCTGGCGAACCACATCATGTCCTCCACCTTCTTCCACGAGCTGCGTACCCGTCAGCAACTGGGGTATGTGGTGGGTGCCGGCAACCTGCCCCTCAATCGCCACCCGGGCCTGATCTTCTATATCCAGTCGCCGGTGGCTGGGCCGCAGATCCTGCTCGATGCGGTGGAGGAGTTTATCGACCTCTTCCCGCTCGCCATGCTCGAATTCACCGAGCAGCAGTGGCAGGAGAGCAAAGCGGGGCTGCAAGCCCAGCTGAGCGAGCGGGATGCCAATCTGCGCAGTCGCGGCCAGCGGCTGTGGGTCAGCATCGGCAACAAGGATCTGGGGTTTGATCAGCGGGAGCGGGTCTGCGACGAGGTGGGCAAGTTGAGCCGCGCCGATCTGGTGCGCTTTATCACCCAGCTGCGATCGCGCACCTCCGATCGGCTGATCCTCTGCAGCTATGGTCAGGGGCACGAACATGACGAGCGGATCACCGGCCAGTTTATCGATGATCCACGAGCATTTCGGCTCAATGCCGCCACCTTCGAGGCCTGATCAGGCCTCGCACTCCTCCGTTTTTCCTGCCCACGGCAAATCGCAGGCAATAAAAAGCCGACCCATCAGGGTCGGCTGGAAAAACCATAACAATTGCGACCAAAGCCGCCAAAAGTGAACATGAGCGTGAAAATCAGACACTGAGTTGCTGATCAGCAAGCGGGAAAGACCCGATACTCGCTTTGCAATGCCAACAGTGATTGAGAAACAGCCTCATATTAGGCACTCCCCCCGCCAGTCACGTTGATCTACGTCAAAGGAGGTAGCGAAGAGCGCACAGCCCGACGATTTGTCGGCGCAGATCACCCTTTGCCCGCCCGTTAGCCACGGCGAACCAGCCGGTACGCCACCTCATCGAAGTAGGAGAGCTGACCCGCCAGCACCCGCGGGTGATCCACTTCGGCAGCGCGCCCCAGCACCTCGATGCGAAAATCGCGCTCGAACAGGGCCCGCACCTCCATCTCCCCCACCGAGAAGGGGGGCTGACTCTGCTGCTCCGGCTGATATTCGAGGGTCACCAACAGGATCTGGCCACCGGTCTCGACCAGCGAACTGATCAGGGCCGCATACTGGCGGCGCATCGCGGTCGGCAGGGCGATCAGCGCCGCGCGGTCATAGACCAGCCGGTAACGGCGACCCAGACTGGGGGCGGCGAAAAAATCTCCCTGAAAAATGCGCAGGCTGTCCACTTGATGGCACTGATAAGGGCCCACTTCGCTCACGGTCGCGGCGAGCTGGTTTTCACTGAAGAACTGGCTGACAGCAAGGCTCGATAGCTCGAAACCGTCGACCGGATGGCCCTGAGTGCTCAGCCAGAGCATGTCGCGGGACTTGCCGCACAGGGGAACCAGCACCGGCTCGTCCGCTTGCTGGGCCGACCACCAGGATTGCAGCCAGTGGTTGAAGTCCGCCTGATGAAAGCCAATCCGGTTCTCTTCCCAACGCTGATGCCAAAACGCAGCTTCCATCGTTATTACCCTTCTGTACTAAAGATGCCTCAATATCACAACTTAACCGGCACCGCGCAACCCTCTGCCCTCCCCTTTTTGCCGCGCAGCCTCTGCGTGTTATCGGGCGAATGACGGGACGTCACCTTGCCGTGCGCTTCGCTGTCGCAATCGGCGCTACTGGATACGTTTATGACGGGCAGAGGCATACCAACCCATGCAAAAACGTCATGGGTGTATGGCGATGTATGAATAAAAGGAATGACGTTGGCAAGCCAAAACGTGCCTGCCAACGCCAAAAAGATCACGACAGCGTGGCGCGAGCGGCCGCCAGCTGACGCTCGATATAAGCAAAATCGGGACGATCGGCGGGGAGTTCCGAGAGGCAGGCCGCTTTGAGCTGATGCAACCTATCGAGCGGTGAGTCTTGCGTATCGCAATGGGCCAACAGCTCCTCCAGCAGGCAGCCAAAAGCGCGCACTTCCAGTCGTTCAAGGCCCACGGCCCGCTCGCGGTCGCAGCGGTCATATAAGGAAGCGGCGCCAAAATCCCCCAGCAGAGCGCGAGCCGGCGTGTCAGACCCACGGGCAAACAGAATATTGTGACCGTAGAGGTCCCCGTGCATGATGCCCGCGCGGTGCAGATGGCCCGCCACCGAGGCAATGCCGTGGGCCATCGCCAGCGCATCCGGCACACTCAGGCGCAGCCCCTCGGGATATATATCCCGGGTGCAGGAGTCCAGGCTCGGCGGCCCGGCCAGATTGGCAAAGGCCGGATCGATCAGCTCCATTACCAGCGCCGGAATGCCGGAGGGGTGATCCGCCACCTTGCCTATCACCTTGATAAGGTTGGAATGAGTGCCCGCCGCCAGCGATGCCGCCATCTCGCAGCGGGGCAGTCCATCGCTGGTCACCGCCCCCTTGAACAGCTTGACCGCCACCTGACTGGCATCGGCTCTGCCGCTCGCCTGAGTCACTTCATCAGCAGGATTACCCACAAGGGTGGCGCGATGGATAACACCAGATGCTCCCTGCCCCAGCAGCTCGCCCAGCGCCAGCGTCTCCCAGGCAATGGGCGCGACATGGGCATCATCGATGGCCTGCGCCTCCGCCCCTTCGCTAAAGGGGTTGCCGGAGTAGGCGAGCCATGAAAGGCGCGGCAGCGCCAGCAGCCACTCGGGGAAGCGTTCAATGCGGTTGGCGGCGATGCGCAGCAACTCCAGATTGCGGCAATTGGCAAGGCTGGCGGGCAACTCGCCCAGACGGTTGCCTGCCAGCATCAGTTTTTGCAGGGCGTCGCACTGGCCCAGCTCATCGGGCAGCCGCTCAATTGCGTTATCAGTCAGGATCAGCCAGCGCAAACCGGCGGGCAACGCCCTGGCCGAGACGGTAGCAATCCGGTTGGCCTTAAAGCCCACCATGGTGAGCGCAGGACAGCATCCCAACACCTCGGGCAGCTCGGTAAAGCGGTTCTCGGAGCAGAAGATGATGCGCAGTTTGCCAAACCCGGCCAGCTCGTCAGGGAGCGTGCTCAGCTGGTTGCCGGTGAGATCCAGCACCTCCAGCGTCTCTTTCAGGCTCAAAATCTCGCTGGGAAACTCCGTCAGATTTTCAGAGAGCTTCAAATGGCGGGCACCGCACAGTTCACCTGCGCGCAGCTGTTCCAGAGTATGCATAACCGTTTCTCAATCCTGATGATCTGTCTGATGGTGTAGCCAGCCATCAGCGCGCGCCGAACCCGGGTCCGGCGGTTTTAAAGGGGGGCATTATAAAGAATTCGGGGCTCAGTTCGCCCCTTTTGTTGCCACGAAGGCCTGTATCGACATGTAGCAAAACGACTTGGCAACAAAGAGAGCAAGATTCGGGTCGTCCCGGCGAGGAGTGGTTGCCATAGTGGGGGCCAAACCCAAGTCGGTTGGAACCTATTGGGGTTCCAACCCACAGCCAACCTTGTGCGCCTCATATCTGGCGCACAACACACCTGCGAGGGAACTGCCATGTCATTACTGTCCAACAAGGTCGCCATCATCACCGGCGCCAGCTCCGGCATCGGCCGCGCCAGCGCCATCCTGTTTGCCCGCGAAGGAGCCAGCGTCGTCGTCGGCGCCCGCCGCCAGCCCGAACTGGATCTGCTGGTGGAGGAGATCCGCCACGAGGGGGGCCAGGCGGTGAGTCTGGCGGGAGATGTGAAAAGTGAGAGTTACGCCCGCGATCTTGTTGATCTCGCGCTAACCCGTTTCGGCGGGCTCGATATCGCCTTCAACAACGCAGGTACCACAGGCACGCCGGGCAGCATAGAGGAGCTTGAGCTGACGCAGTGGCAGGAAATTCTGGATACCAACCTCACCAGCGCCTTTGTGGGAGCCAAGTACCAGATCCCCGCCATGCTGGCGCGTGGCGGCGGCTCGCTTATTTTTACCTCTACCTTCGTCGGCCACACCCTGGGGCTGCCCGGCATGGCGGCCTATGCGGCGAGCAAGGCGGGCCTCATCGGTCTGACCCGGGTGCTGGCTGCCGAGTATGGGGCACAAGGGGTGCGGGTCAACGCCCTGCTGCCGGGGGGTACCGACACACCCATGGGGCGGGCTTTTGCCAATACGCCAGAGAGCCTCGCCTTTGTGCAGAATATGCATGCCCTCAAACGGCTGGCCCAACCGGAGGAGATCGCCCGTTCGGCCCTCTACCTCGCGTCCGATGCATCCAGCTTTACCACCGGCATTGCGCTGCTGGCCGATGGTGGGGTATCAATTTGTCGCACATGACGTTGTCGCCCCCCACACCCTGCGACCGCAACCTTATCGTGAGAGCGCCTTATGTCTGATTACGCCCGCATCGCCGATGCCATCCGTTTTATCGCAAGTCAGGTGGAGCGCCAGCCCACTCTGGACGAGATAGCGGCGCACGTTCACTTAAGTCCCTTCCACTTCCAGCGGCTGTTCAGCCGCTGGGCCGGAGTGACGCCCAAACGCTATCTGCAGGTGCTGACCCTGGAGCGGGCCAAGGCGCTGCTGCAGGAGTCGCGTCCGCTGCTTGAGGTGGCCGATACCCTAGGCCTTAGCAGCGGCTCGCGGCTCTACGATCACTTCGTGCAGCTCGAAGCGGTAACGCCGGGCGAGTACAAACAGCGCGGGGCCGGGCTGGTTATCGATCACGGGGTGCACGACACCCCCTTTGGTCAGGCATTCGTCGCCCTGACCCCGCGGGGGGTGTGCAACTTCTCGTTTCTCGATGAAAAGGCCCCAGAGGTGCCGCTGGCCGCCCTCGCCCATAACTGGCCCGAGGCAGAGCTTAGGGAGGCGCCATCACGCACCCAAGGGGTCATCAACACCATGTTCGATGGCAGCAAGGCACCGGATCGCCCCATCTCCTTGTACGTGAGCGGCACCAACTTTCAGATCAGCGTCTGGCGGGCGCTGCTGCAGATCCCGCCCGCCAAGGTGGTGAGCTACGCCCAGGTGGCAAGCGCCGTCGGCAATCCCAAAGCCGCCCGCGCCGTGGGACTGGCGGTGGGCGCCAACCCCGTCGCCTTGATGATCCCCTGCCACAGAGTCATTCAGCAAAACGGCAAACTCGGCGGCTATCACTGGGGCGAGACCCGCAAACAGGCGATACACGTCTGGGAAGCGGCGAGGTATGAGTGAATGTGGCTTTTTCTGTCCGCCTGATGAGGAACACAGGCATCTTGGTAGTGAGTCAGCAGACAATCAGGCAGCGCCAGACAAGCCTGCGGCGATATAAAACGGGGAGACCTGAAGAATCGGGGCGCAAATCGCCCCTTTTATTGCTTTGGCGAGGAATAGCGCTTAGCCACACCACCCCAGCGAATTGACGAAGAGACGTAGGGTGCAATAAGTGCAGAGCATTGCACCATTTGCAGAGCGGCTATTGAGCAAGCTATAAGGAACAAAAGTAGAGGTGCAATTTCATTGCACCCTACGGTAATTACCGCATAACAATGTAATCACACAAGCCACCGCATGATAAAATGCCACGCGCTGGCTGTCCCTCATGAAGAGTTTGTTAGCACTTGTAGCCGAATGGGTTTTCAAAGGTAAACTGAACCTTTGTATGAAGATTTAAAGCCAAATCAACAGTGCAATTTTTAAAGAAATATTCTTCATAACCATCTTCCCAGCTCATTGATGATATTTGAGCATAATCGTCTAGCAAGAAACCAGCATTATACTTAAACAACAAAGCTTGAATGTACAGACATGAGGCCCTACAAGCATGAAATAATAAGGAGATGAGCTTATTTCTACTAATTTCAGTTCCACTCCAGTACTCAGGGTTATCCAAAATTGGGAAAATGCCATGTGCTACATAATTTCGCAAATTCCTAACCAGGTGTAAACCATAACTATAATCAGTAACCTTTGATCCTTTCATACCCGATAAAGATGATTTAAATATGGACTGATAGTAATCAAATGCAACCGTTAGATTTGATATTGAGTGTTCGAAGTTCAATGGCAATTCTGAGCTTTTAAGCTCATCAACCAGTACCGTAGCTCGTAAACTAGCATCTCTTAACTTTTTGCGTTCATCCAGCTTAGCTATAGATGGAATCAATAAATAATAACCATCAACAAACCTATATAATTCTTCTAGCGCATTCGATACAAAAATGAAGCGAGTAAGTGCTGTAGAATATGCGGTATAGTGCTTTGAGTTCGAGTCATATTCATCTGCAATTGGGCGACAATACATAGCAGCGTTATCATCGCCAAACTTCCATGAATTTATTTTTACAACTTCTAATTCTGCTGCTAGCTTCAACCAGTCACTAACGACCTTAGTTTCTACCATGCGCTTAACATCATGCCTTTCATACTCATTTCTATTATCTAAGAATCTACAAAACTCAGACAACTCATATAAGTGACTAGGTAAATCACGAAAATTTGAACATATAGGGCATTTATCTACTGACTTCACAAACTCACCTTAAAGAGCTAATAGTGACTAGATGAAAGGCGGTATTAATCCAATAGCCGAGTCTTTCGTATAACTCTGCATTATCTTCACAACCACCTAAAAAATTATTTTAAATCAAAGCATTGCCAAAATATCACGGGTGTCCAGACGTATTCTATTGACTTCTTCTTTTTGCTCTACAATTGCCACTCTATAAAAAGCAGTTGAGGAGTCAGCTACGGAAAGCGCCATCAAATCCCGCCTCAGTAAATAAGTCAGTACCGTTATGCGCTTGTATCACTACAGCAACCGTACAAAAAAGTCTGCTGATACTGGAACCACCATCTCATACGCCTCCATTCACTGTGACGCCCACTGATGCGGCTTGCTCACACGGTTCCAGAATAACAGCCAAGCTACCACCAGAGAGCATCTAGTTTGCAGCTTTTGATCAACGCGATGTCTCTGGTTTGATTCATCGGTGACTCCAAAGAGATAATATCCAGACGGATATCCTAGCGAGCAAGACAGATAAGCAAAAGCAGATGATGATAGTTTCCCGATCAAGATCAACAAATTAATCAATAAGTACAAATGCTGACCATGCATCAGAGATAACTGGTGGTGGAAATAAGAAAGACGCCCTAAGGCGTCTTTCTTATTTTAAGGACTTTGAGCAAAAAGGTTGGAGGTTATTCCCCCTCCCCACCTTGCCCC
>NZ_JBFOCT010000017.1:44894-117208 GCF_040907925.1 Aeromonas sp. s12
CTCCCCACCTTGCCCCACCACCCAATCAAATCGGGGTAATGGAAGTGATATGGGCATCCCCGTCCAGTGATTTGAAGATCTGCACCACGGCTTCGCCATGGATCGGTTTGGCAAGCGGCACAGTGCTCTTGCACTTGAAGCGGTAGTTGGTGCCAGCCACCACTTGAGTGGAGACTTCAAAGGGTACGTACTGCACCCCGACAAATCCTTTCAGCGCCTGGTCAAATACCGCCTGATCCTCGGCGGTCAGCTTGTGATATGCGGTCCATCCACCCACCAACACTGCTTGTTCTGACATATCAAACTCTCCGTGCTCTATGATCCCGACTCGTTTGGCCGTTCGGGCTGCGCCCCGTTGATTCAAGTGGTTTCCGGTCTCCACCGGGGTGCCATCACTGCCGGTCGGCGCGATGACGATGAGCAAATTTGCGCAGCTATCTGCAACTGGATCAGCCCTCCCCCTTTCCACAAGCCGCTGTTGACAGCAGGCTCAATTGGCATGAGAGAGCCTAGTGCGAGATCGCAAAAATGCCCCTGTCACATATGACAGGGGCAAGGTGGCGAAAAAGCTGCTCGAAAAAAGAAGATATGTGGCGCAAACGATTGAGAAAAGAAAAGACGCCTCAAGGGCGTCTTTTTGCATTTTTATGCTCGAAGGGCAGAAGGGCGCGCGCCGCTTATTCCCATTCGATGGTTGCAGGCGGCTTGCCGGAGACGTCGTACACCACGCGGGAGATACCGTTGATCTCGTTGATGATGCGGTTCGATACGTGACCGAGGAAGTCGTACGGCAGGTGAGCCCAGTGGGCAGTCATAAAGTCGATGGTTTCGACGGCGCGAAGCGCAATAACCCAGTCATATTTGCGACCATCGCCCATCACGCCAACGGAGCGCACCGGCAGGAACACGGCGAACGCCTGGCTGACCTGGTTGTAGAGGTCGGCTTTGCGCAGCTCTTCGATAAAGACCGCATCGGCGCGGCGCAGAATATCGCAGTACTCTTTCTTCACTTCGCCAAGGACGCGCACGCCCAGACCCGGGCCCGGGAACGGGTGACGGTAGAGCATGTCGTAAGGCAGACCCAGCTCCAGACCGACGCGGCGCACTTCATCTTTGAACAGCTCGCGCAGCGGCTCGACCAAACCCATCTTCATCTCTTCCGGCAGGCCGCCGACGTTGTGGTGAGACTTGATGACGTGGGCCTTGCCGGTCTTGCTGGCAGCAGATTCGATAACGTCCGGATAGATGGTGCCTTGCGCCAGCCACTTGGCGTTTTTCAGCTTTTTCGCTTCATCATCAAACACTTCGACGAAGACGCGGCCGATGATCTTGCGCTTGGCTTCCGGCTCGTCAACACCGGCCAGGGCAGAGAGGAAGCGCTCTTCCGCTTCAACCTTGATGATGTTCAGACCAAAGTGATCGCCAAACATCTCCATCACCTGCTCGCCTTCGTTCAGACGCAGCAGACCATTGTCAACGAAGACGCAGGTGAGGCGATCGCCGATGGCACGGTGCACCAGCATGGCGACCACGGAGGAGTCGACACCACCGGAGAGGCCGAGGATCACTTCATCGTCACCCACCTGCTCGCGGATGCGGGCAACGGCGTCGTCGATGATGGTGGCCGGGGTCCAGAGGCATTCGCAGCCGCAGATGTCTTTGACGAAGTGCTCCAGCATGCGGGCACCCTGACGGGTGTGGGTCACTTCCGGGTGGAACTGCACGCCATAGAAGCGCTTGGCTTCGTTGGCCATGGCCGCGTGGGGGCAGGTCGGGGTCTGGGCGATGGTGGTGAAGTCGGCCGGAATGGTGGTGACCTTGTCACCGTGGCTCATCCAGACATCCAGCAGGGCATTGCCGTTGTCGGCGATGGCATCTTCGATATTGCGCAAGAGGGCGCTGCTCTTGCCAGCTTCGCCCAGCACTTCCACCTTGGCGTAACCGAATTCACGCTCGGTGGAGGATTGCACCTTGCCACCCAGCTGCTCGGCCATGGTCTGCATGCCGTAGCAGATACCGAACACAGGGACACCGGCGTTGAACACATACTCGGGGGCACGCGGGCTGCCCGCTTCGGTGACGGACTCGGGGCCGCCGGAGAGGATGATGCCGCTCGGATTGAATTCGCGGATCTGCTCTTCGGTTACGTCCCAGGCCCACAGTTCGCAGTAAACGCCGATTTCGCGCACGCGGCGGGCGATCAGCTGGGTGTACTGGGAACCGAAGTCGAGGATAAGGATACGGTGCTGGTGAATGTCTTTAGTCATTTTATTCCTGCATCAGGCTGATGTTGTCACAAAGGGCACGGGATAAAAAAAGGGTGGAAAAACGGGGCGCAGGGCCCCGTTTTATCAGCCCATCCGATAGTTGGGGGCTTCTTTGGTAATGGTCACATCGTGGACGTGGGACTCTTTCATCCCGGCGCCGGAGATGCGCACAAATTCAGCTTTAGTGCGCATGTCGTCGATGGTGGCGCTGCCGGTCAGGCCCATGGAGGAGCGCAGGCCGCCCATCTGCTGATGGATGATCTCTTTGAGGCGACCCTTGTACGGCACGCGACCTTCGATGCCTTCCGGCACCAGCTTGTCGGCGGCGTTGTCGGTCTGGAAGTAGCGATCGCTGGAACCTTTGGACATGGCGCCCAGGGAACCCATACCACGGTAGGATTTGAAGGAGCGACCCTGATAGAGCTCGATCTCGCCCGGCGCTTCTTCAGTACCGGCGAACATGGAGCCCACCATGACGCAGCTGGCGCCCGCGGCGATGGCCTTGGCGATGTCGCCGGAGAAGCGGATACCGCCGTCGGCAATCACCGGAATACCGGTGCCTTCCAGCGCGTCAACGGCGTCGGAGATGGCAGTGATCTGGGGCACACCCACGCCAGTCACGATACGGGTAGTACAGATGGAGCCCGGGCCGATACCGACCTTGACGGCGTTGACACCGGCAGCAGCCAGCGCCTTGGCGCCCGCGGCGGTAGCGACGTTGCCACCGATGATCTGAAGATCCGGATAGGCGTCACGAGTGGCCTTGATGCGATCCAGCACGCCCTGGGAGTGGCCGTGGGAGGAGTCGATCAGCAGCACGTCAACACCGGCTTCCACCAGCGCAGCGACACGCTCTTCGTTACCGGCACCGGCACCAACCGCAGCACCGACCCGCAGACGACCCTTGTCATCTTTACAGGCGTGGGGCTTGCGCTCGGCTTTCTGGAAATCTTTAACGGTGATCATGCCCTTGAGTTTGAAGTCGGCGTTCACCACCAGCACTTTTTCGATACGGTGCTTTTGCATCAGGGCAACCACCTCTTCACGAGGGGCCCCTTCACGCACGGTGACCAGACGATCTTTCTGGGTCATGATCTGTTCAACGGTCTGGGAGAGGTCAATCACGAAGCGCACGTCACGGCCGGTGATGATACCGACCAGCTGATTGCCGTCAGTCACCACGGGGTAACCGGCGAAGCCGTTCTTGTGGCTCAGCTCCTTGATTTGGGCGATGGTCATGTCAGGGCGCACGGTAACGGGGTCAGTGACCACGCCGCTCTCGTACTTCTTGACCTTGCGCACTTCGGCAGCCTGCTGCTCGATGGACATGTTCTTGTGGATAAAGCCGATACCGCCTTCCTGGGCCAGTGCGATAGCCAGACGGGCTTCGGTCACTGTGTCCATGGCAGCGGAGATCATCGGGATGTTCAGGCTGATGGCAGAGGTCAGCTTGGTACGCAGATCGGCAGTATTGGGAAGAACTTCGGAGTGGGCGGGAACCAACAGTACATCGTCGAAGGTTAACGCTTCTTTGGCAATCCTGAGCATGGCAATATCTCACCGTTGAGGAAGTGGGGGTGTAAAATATTGCCGACGAAGTTTACTCACGCATTGGTCACTGGTAAAGAAGTTTTTTGAATTTTTTATGGCATAGCCCTCGTTTAGGCGGCCAAAACGCCAAAAAACCAAGATTATCAGTACGAAAAGTGCCATTTCGGGGCAAAAGAGTTGGCTAACCGGTGATTTATGCAAAACCGGTAGGTGCCGACGCAGCCTAACCCCCATGCAACGGGATGATCGACAGGGGCTCAGGGGGCAAGCGGCCTCTGATCACCCTCCCCTTGTCTTGTGTCCTTGTATTGTCTCTTGCCCTCGCGGCGACCACTCGCACCGGTATCATTCTCTTCTCAATGTCCTTTGCTCGGTCTGGATAATAAATTTCGCCCGCTGACAATATATATTTTCTGGCACAACAAGGGTTGCCTCTCTTTATTATTTTCGTCCCACCATCCGCAGCAAGGTATTATCTTTATCCAGCAGATGATGTTTCAACGCCCCGACAATGTGCACTAGCAAAAATGCCAGCATGACATATGGCAAATAAATATGGATTGTGTGGGCAATATCCCGAACGGATTCACTGAATGGAATCACATTGGCAGGATCACGGATATCTGGATTCATCGGAATAATAGACCAGCCAAATATCGCAACACCTCGGCCAGCCGCTGCGGAATAACAGAGACCGGACACCGGAATAAGCAGCGTTGAAATCAGCAAACCCCAGTGGATCGCCCTGGCTGCCAATGCCTCGTAAACAGGATATTGACGCACAGGCTCAGGCCACCCTCTAACAAGGCGGAAAATGGCGCGGGGCAGGATCAAGATCAGTGCAATCACCCCCAGAGATTTATGCAGGGCATAGAGATCCCATATTTCAAATTTAACCATCAGATAGCCCACAAGGGTCAGGCCAATCATCAGCAAGGCAACCGACCAGTGCAGCAAACGGGTCGTCAAACTTAAGCGGATTGAGGGATTCATAAGCTACTCCAAACAGGGGGCGAGTAAACGTTGGTCAAGATGGTGGCGCCGTGAACATCAGCAACACCTGAGAGATCAACGGCATCTAGGCAAGCCGCGACTTGGCTAGATGCAGGCAAGCACGAGGGCTTTTATAGGGAGCCATACTGCCTGCCCGAATAAACGGCAGCGTTTCCAATCTTGCTTTTCTGCTGCTGGCGCCTCCTGCTTCACGCCCTCCCCCTGTTTCGGGTTAAGATAGCGGCCATTGTTTTATCCCGGCCCCGCCGGTGCAGACCACAGGTACGCCATTGAACCGATTTACTCCATCCAGTACGGCGAACGGCCGCGAGCAGCAGGTCTTTACCGTCACCCGCCTCAACAGCGCCGTGCGCATGATCCTGGAGCAGGATCTGGGGCTGGTGTGGCTGACCGGCGAGCTCTCCAATCTGGCGATGCCAAGCTCCGGCCACTGGTACTTCTCCCTCAAGGACATGTCGGCGCAGGTGCGCTGCGCCATGTTCAAGGGCAACAACCGGCGGGTGGCGTTTCGCCCGCAGGATGGCATGCAGGTACTGGTGCAGGCGCGGGTCTCCCTCTATGAGCCGCGCGGCGACTACCAGCTGATCATCGAGTCGATGCAGCCCGCAGGCGATGGCGTGCTGGCGCTGCGTTTTGAAGAGCTCAAGCGCCGCCTCGGCGCCGAGGGGCTGTTTGACGAAAGCCGCAAGCGGCCGCTGCCCCGCGAACCGCGGGCGGTGGGTCTTATCACCTCCGCCACCGGCGCCGCCCTGCACGATATGCTGACGGTGCTTAAACGGCGTGCGCCGGATCTGCCGATCTTTATCTACCCGACCCAGGTACAAGGCAGCGCCGCCATCAGCCAGATCGTCGCGGCGATCGCCAAAGCGAACCAGCGCGCCGAGGTGGATGTGCTGATCGTCGGCCGTGGTGGCGGGTCGCTTGAAGATCTCTGGTGCTTTAACGAAGAGGCGGTGGCGCGCGCCATTGCCCACTCCGCCATACCTGTGGTGAGCGCAGTGGGTCACGAGGTGGATGTCACCATCAGCGACTTTGCCGCCGACTTGCGCGCTCCTACCCCGTCGGCCGCCGCCGAGCTGGTGGCGCCGGATCAGAGCGCCCGTGCCCAGCGTCTCGTTCACCTCAAGCAGCGACTGCTGCAGGCGATGAGCCGCCAGCAAACCGCCGCCCGCCACGATTTCATCCTGCTGCAAAAGCGGCTCGACCATCAGGATCCGAAACGGCGACTGGAGCAGCAATCACAGCGCCTCGACGAGCTCTCCACCCGTTTGCAGCAACTGCTGCGCCAGCGGTTGCATCAGGGGGAGCGGCGCCTTACCAACCTTGAGCTGCGCCTGCAGAGCAAGAGCCCGGAACGTTTGCTGGCCGTGGGCAAGCGCCGCCACCAGCTGGCCGAGGAGCGGCTCTATGCCCTGATTGCCAAACGCCAGGATCTGGCGAGCCACCGCCTCGCCATGCTCACCGCCCGCCTCGACGGGGTGAGCCCGCTTGCTACTCTGGGTCGCGGCTACTCCATCACCCGTACTGCGCGTGGCGACGTCATCAGCCGCGCCGATCAGGTCAACAGTGGCGATCAGCTCGTCACCACCTTGGCACAAGGGAGCCTGCAGGTGCGGGTCGAGGAAGTTATCAAAGACTCAGCGCAGTAGATCAGCTGCATCAAACCACCAGCCAATCTGCTATTCAGCCCGGCAATCAGCCAAAAACAAAGGCCACCACCGCAAACAGGGTGGTGGCCTTTTTTATCTCGGGTGCTGTCGCCTGCTCACCCCTTGGCGCGGCGGGCGACCAGGGTGAACTTGTAATCATCGCTCTTGAAGAAGTTGCGACTGAACTCGAACACGGTGCCATCTTGCAAGAAGCCACGGGAAACCTTCTCGATAATGGGCTTGGCAGGATCGATACCGAGCGCCTCCACCACCTGCGCCGAGGGGAGCACCGGAATGATCTCCTGCTCGCTGCGGTCGATCACCAGCTGCTTCACCTCCTCGATGTAGTGGTACTTGGAGCCCTGCATCACCGCATAACTGAGATCGGGGAAGAGGGCGAGCGGCATCCAGGTCTCCTCGAGCGTTACCGCGATCTGGCGAATAAAACGCACCCGCTTGACGTAGTAGACCAGCGCCCCTTCCAGCAGATTGAGCCGCTCGGCCAGCTCGCTGCTTGCCTTGATCACCTCGAAGGCGAGAATGTCGCTGTGGGTCTCGGCCGCCGGATCAGTCACCTTCTCGTAGAGGCTGGTGAGCTGATAGATGTCGTAGTTCACCTTCTCCTGCCGCACATAGCTGCCGCTGCCCTGAATGCTCTCGATGACGTTGAGTTCGGTCAGCTGCTTGAGGGCCTGACGCACCGTCACCCGGCTCACCCCGAACTGCTCGCGTAGCTCGGCTTCGGTGGGCAGGGCATCGCCGGGGGCCAGCTCCCCTTGCGCAATCCACTGCTGGATGGTGTCGGCTATCTGGCGATACATGGGTTTTTTCGACACGAAAGGCCACCTCGTCGGCTCTGCGCCATGATAAATGGAAGAGGCGCCATTCTACCCCAGTTGCATGGCAGACAAAACGGCTCAGCCCCATTTGACCTAACAAATCACCTTGAACAAACAATACAAAAACAATACAAATAACGAATTGTATGATACTACTCACAAAAATCAGTCGGCCGGTTTGTTAGCATCGCTGTCACTTTCACCATGACGGCTTGCTGGCAAGCCAACCTGACAGAGGATCATCATGAATCTGACCAGTCTTACCGGCCCCCATCTCATCACGCTGCAAACCCGGTTTGCCGATCGGGATGCGGCCATTCATGCCCTGGCTGATCGGCTCGATCAGGCCGGCAAGCTGCACGACAAGGCCGCCTTTCTGGCCGCGGTCATGGCCCGCGAGGCGCAGGGCCCCACCGCCCTTGGCGAAGGGCTGGCGGTGCCCCACGGCAAGTGCGATGCGGTGCGCGAAGCGGCCTTTGCCGTCGCAACCTTAAGCGAGGAGCTGGGCTGGGAGGGGATCGACGGCCCCGAGCCGGTCAACCTGATCTTCATGCTGGCGATCCCGACCGATCAGGCGGGCTCGACCCATATGCAGCTGCTCACCACCCTCACCACCGCCCTGGTGGATGACGATACCCGCGAGGCAGTGCTGGCGGCCCAGAGTGCCGAGCAGCTGATGGCGCTGCTCGATGGTGAAGGGGATAGCGGCAAGCAACCAGCAAAAGAAGACAACTTAGATACAAATCAACCCACTGTGGTCTGTGTCACCGCCTGTCCGGCGGGGATCGCCCACACCTATATGGCTGCCGAGTATCTGGAAAAGGCGGGGCGCAAGCTGGGCATTCGGGTACTGGTCGAGAAGCAGGGTGCCAACGGCATCGAGGATCGCCTGCCGCAAGAGGCGCTCGATGCTGCGGTGGCTTGCATCTTCGCCGCCGAAGTGGCCATCAAGGAGCAGGAGCGTTTTGCCGGTATCCCCCGGATCGAGACACCGGTGGCCGAGCCCATTCGCCATGCCGAGCGGATCCTCAATGATGCGCTGGAAGCGGCCAAGGCAGGGCGCACCGCCCCGACGCCCAACCCCAGCCAGAGCGACGTGCCGACCGGCAAGAAGGTGAGCCTCAAGACCGAACTCAAGCAGGCGCTGCTGAGCGGCATCTCCTTTGCCGTGCCGCTGATCGTGGCAGGCGGTACCGTGCTCGCCGTCTCTGTGCTGCTGGCCCAGATCTTCGGCCTGCAACATCTGTTTGATACCGAGAACTCCTGGCTCTGGATGTACCGAAAACTCGGCGGTGGCATGCTGGGCACCCTGATGGTGCCGGTTCTGGCGGCCTATACCGCCTACTCGCTGGCAGACAAACCGGCGCTGGGCCCGGGCTTTGCGGCGGGACTGGCCGCCAATATGATTGGCTCCGGTTTTCTCGGCGGCGTGGTCGGTGGCCTTATCGCCGGTTACCTGATGCGCTGGGTCAAGCAACATGTGCGCCTTAGCCCCAACTTCAACGGCTTTCTCACCTTTTACCTCTATCCGGTGATCGGCACCCTGGTGGCAGGCAGCCTGATGCTGTTTGTCATCGGCCAGCCGGTAGCCTGGCTCAACAACAGCCTCACCGAGTGGCTCAATGGCCTCTCCGGCACCAATGCGCTGGTCCTGGGCGCCCTGCTCGGTTTTATGTGCTCGTTTGACCTGGGTGGCCCGGTCAACAAGGCGGCCTACGCTTTCTGCCTCGGCGCCATGGCCAACGGCGTCTACGGCCCCTACGCCATCTTCGGCGCGGTCAAGATGGTCTCGGCCTTTACCGTCACCTTCTCCACCCTGCTGGCGCCGCGCCTGTTCCAGACCTTCGAGATCGAGACCGGCAAGTCCACCTGGCTGCTGGGGCTGGCAGGGATCACCGAGGGCGCCATTCCGATGGCCATCGAAGATCCAATCCGGGTGATCGGCTCCTTCCTCGCAGGCTCGGTGGTCACCGGCGCCATGGTGGGTGCCATGGGGATTGGTCTCTCCACCCCGGGGGCCGGCATCTTCTCCCTGTTCCTGCTCCATGATGGCGGCCACGGCGCCCTGATGGCTGCCGCCGTCTGGCTCGGTGCGGCGCTGGTGGGCACCCTTATCTCCACTGTGGTGCTGATCGGCTGGCGCCGTCACGCCATGCAGCGCGGCACCTATCAGGTGGTCGCCGCAGAGTAAGGCTCATCTTCACTACCGATTTTTCAACAGACTATTTTTCCGCACGGCAGGCAAGGGCCGCCGTGCGTCAGCAAAGGATCATTGTCATGACAGTTTCACGAGTTCACATCACGCCGCACATGCACTGGGATCGGGAGTGGTACTTCACCACCGAGGAGTCCCGCATCCTGCTGGTCAACAATATGGCGGAGATCCTGGCGCGGCTTGAATCCGACCCCGACTACAAGTTCTATGTGCTGGACGGCCAGACCGCGGTGCTGGAGGATTATTTCGCCATCCAGCCCGAGAACAAGGCCCGGGTGAAGGCGCTGGTGGAAGCGGGCAAGCTCATTATCGGCCCCTGGTACACCCAGACCGACACCATGCAGGTGAGCGGCGAGTCCATCCTGCGCAACCTGCTCTACGGGATGCGCGACTGCCTTAGCCTTGGCGAGCCGATGAAGATCGGTTACCTGCCCGACTCGTTCGGCATGTCCTCCCAGCTGCCCCACATCTTCAACGGCTTCGGGATCGATCGGGCCATGTTTTGGCGCGGCTGCTCCGAGCGCCACGGCACCGACAAGACCGAGTTCCTCTGGCAGAGCAACGATGGCAGCGAGGTGACCGCCCAGGTGCTGCCGCTCGGCTACGCCATCGGCAAGTACCTGCCGGAAGATGAAGCGGGCCTGCGCAAGCGGCTCGAATCCTACTTCGAGGTGCTGGAGAAGGCCTCGGTGACCCAGGATATCCTGCTGCCCAACGGCCACGACCAGATGCCGCTGCAGCAGAACATCTTCGCCATCATCGACAAGCTTCGCGAGATCTACCCCCAACGTGAATTCCACATGAGCCGCTTCGAGCAGGTCTTCGAGCGCATCGAGGCGTGCCGCGACCAACTGGCCACCCTCAAGGGGGAGTTCAACGACGGCAAATACATGCGGGTGCACCGCACCATCTCCTCCACCCGGATGGACATCAAGCTGGCCCACGCCGCCATCGAGAACAAGATCGTCAACATCCTCGAACCGCTGGCGAGCATCGCCTGGGCGCTCGGCTTCGAGTACCACCACGGGCTGCTCGAGAAGATGTGGAAGGAGATCATGAAGAACCACGCCCATGACAGCATCGGTTGCTGCTGCAGCGACAAGGTGCATCAGGAGGTGATGACCCGCTTCATTCTGGCCGACGACATGGCCGAGAACCTGATCCGCTTCTACATGCGCAAGATTGTCGACAACATGCCGGTGGCGCTCTGTGAAGACGGAGTACAGGTGGCTGACAAGCTCTGCCTGTTCAACCTGATGCCTTTCCCCCGTCAGGAGGTGATCAACACCAGCATCCGCATTCGCGCCCAATCCTTTGCCCTGCGCGATGAAGCGGGCCAGCCGGTCCCCTATTTCATCCGCGCCAGACGCGAGATTGACCCGGGTCTGGTGGACAGACAGATCGTGCACTACGGCAACTACGACCCCTTTATGGAGTACGACATCCAGCTCTGCCATCCGCTACCTGCCATGGGCTACTGCACCCTCCATATCGAGGGCAATCAGCCGGGACTGGAGCAGCCGGTGACGACCAGCGGCGAGCTGCTGGAGAACGATTTTTACCGCATCGCCCTCAATGACAACGGCACCCTGCAGATCCTGGACAAGCTGCGCGGCACCACCTTCGATCAGGTGCTCACGCTGGAAGAGGGCTCCGATGATGGCGACGAGTATGACTACTCGCCATCGCGGGACGAGTGGCTGCGCTACTCCACCGAGTTTGCGGTGACCCGCGAGGTCACCCATCAGGCGTGGCAGAGCATCGCCACTCTCACATTGCGTATGGCATTGCCTGCCAACCTCGCCGAGCGAGCCAGCCGCCAGTGCAGCAGTCACCTCGATGTCACCTGCCGCATCACGTTGGCGCATCAGAGTCCGCGCATCGACATCGAGCTGGAGCTCGACAATCAGGCCGATGATCACCGGGTGCGGGTGCTGATCCCCACCCCCTTCCCGAGCGACACAGTTGTTTCCGATAACCAATTTGGCTGCATCACCCGCCCTACCCGCGACAGCGCCATGGCGAACTGGGAGGCAGAAGGGTGGAAAGAGGCACCCATTCCGGTCTGGCAGCTGATGAACTTCGTCGCCCTGCAAGATGGCAAGCAGGGGCTGGCGGTACTGAGCGATGGTCTGCGCGAGTTTGAAGTGATCGGTGAGCAGTGTGACACCCTAGCACTCACCCTGCTGCGCGGGGTCGGCGTACTCGGCAAAGAGGAGCTGCTGCTGCGCCCGGGTCGCCCCTCCGGCATCAAGCTGCCCACCCCGGACTCCCAGGTGCGTGGCAAGCTCAGCTGCCGTTTCAGCCTGCTGGCGTTTGCCGGCGATCACATCAGCGCCAACGTGATGCAGGCGGCGCGCAGCTACCTCACCCCGGTGCGCTGCTACAACAAGATCCCGTTCGATGCCATGAAGCTCAACAAGGCGAGCTTCACCACCCCGCTCCACTTCAGTCTGCTCACCATGGATCCGTCCGGTCCGGTGCTGAGCGCCCTGAAGAAAGCCGAAGATGAAGAGGCGCTGGTGATCCGGGTCTACAACCCGAGCGAGCAGGCGGTACTAAAGGGTGGCAAAGTGAGCAGCGAACACGCCCTGAGCGACTGGCAAGCGGTGCGAATGGACGAGCAGCCCCAGCCCCTTGAACTGGCCGCTGGCGAGTTTGGCGAGCTGGCGCCGTGCCACTCCCGCAGCGTGCGCTTTCGGGTGGCTCGCGGCTAACGGTCGGTAACACCCACAGGTAGCAACAGGCGGGGAAGAGTCATCCCCTCCCCGCCTGTTTATCCCTTCAAGCTGGCCTGCCCCGCTTGATAAAGGCATAAAAAATCCCCGCCGATTGGCGGGGATTTTTATTGGGTTCTTCTTCATCCCGCGAGCGGGAGAGCACGCTTAGCTGGCCTTGCGCAGGATCTGCTCAAGGTAGTCGGCGAAGCGGTGACCGTGATGCTCCAGCAGTTTCGGGAACATGGAGATGGAGGTCATGCCCGGGAAGGTGTTGATTTCATTCAGCAGGATCTCCCCCTCCTCGGTCAGGAAGAAGTCGATGCGCGAGAGATGGGTCAGTTTCAGCTGACGGAACGCCTTGAGGGCATACTCGTGGATCGCATCGGCCTGCGCCTGGGTCAGCCCCTCGGCACGCAGTGCCGTCTCGGTATGGCTGGCGCTGCTGTACTTCTCTTCATAGGTGTAGAACTTGTCCTGCGGCACGCAGATCTCGCCCGGATAAGTCGCCACCAGCTCGTCACCATACTGGTAAACCGCCACTTCCAGCTCACGCGGCTTGACCGCTTTCTCGATCAGAACCTGTTCGGAGTAACCAAAGGCATCGGCAATACCTTTCACCAGGTCCGCTTCGTTGCTGGCAGAGTAGCAACCAACGGAAGAGCCCTGGGAAGCCGCCTTGATAAAGACCTTGCCCCACTTGGCCAGCGCGGCTTTGGCCTCGGCCAGCGCCGCCTCATTTTGCTCGGTCAGGAACAGGTATGGGGTGTTGGGAATGCCGATGGCGGAGAGCCACAGCTTGGTACTGATCTTGTTGAAGCAGATCTTGCTCGCCTCGGCATCGCAACCGAGATAAGGCAATCCAGCCAATTCGAGGAAGGATTGCAGATCGCCGGTCTCACCCGGGTAGCCGTGGATGCAGGGCACCACGTAATCCACCGGACGGGCCACGCTGTCGAACGAAAGCAGCTTGTCGAGCCCCAGCTTGCACTCGCGGCCATCGGCACTGAGCCAGCGATCGGCGAACATCTCGACGCGGGTCACTTCGACACCGGGCAGAAGGCCCAGTTGTTGCTCGAGGAAATTGGCGCTGCGCAGAGAAACTTCGTGCTCTGAGCCACCGCCGCCGCACAGCAGCAAGACATGCATGTTCTTCATTAGATGTGATCCCTTGGGAAAAGCGGCCTCGTCATGACCATTTGATAAGCCAACCACCATAAAAACCGGACGAAGCCAGATACGAACATAAGTGCGCGCCAGTGTAGCAAGGGAGATCAACCCTTGTCAGCTGATGGGAGACCCATGACCCCACTTCTTGCAGTGAAAAGTCTCCCCTGTGTCAAAATCGGGACACATTGCCCCTCAGCGCGGGGGATCGACCCTTCCCATGCCGTTGCCATTGACCCGAAACCAGCCGGCAATACTGTAGCGCTCCTGATTGGCAGGCAGTACCTCGTGGGGAAACTCCTCGGAGAGAAACATGACCAGCCGGCCCCCCTTGGGGCTCACATCCATCAGAAACTGCTCCTTGTCGTCATACATGCGCAGCACTCCACCCGCTTCGGGCAGCCAGTCGTTGTTGAGGTAAAATACGGTGGTAAGACGGCGGTTGGAGCGACCGGCAAAGGCATCCCGATGGGTGGCGTAAAAATCCCCGCTGCGATAGCGGGCGAAGTGGGCCTCGTAGTCGAACAATCCCAGCATCAGCATCCGGTTGGCGGCAAGACGCAGGGACTCCATCCGGGCGAGGTAGTCGGCCACCGGCGCACCGAGGGAGGGCTCCAGCCAGTGGATCTGGTCACGGCGAATGTCGGGATTGCCCTGGTGCAGGGCGTCACGGCCGATCCCGGCCGGTTGCCATTCGCCTGGCAAACAGGCTTTGAGGGCATCCACCTCGGCGGCAGTCAAAAAATCATCCACTATCACCCATCCCCGGGTGTAAATGGCATCCATGGCAGCTTGATAGTCCAAGATTGGCTCACAATGAGTGGAAAGAGGGCGCTTTGTAGCGACTTACCGGCAAAGTCACAAACCGGTTTGCTTCTCTTGAGAAGTCCCAACATCAATACGCGAGTTGCTGCTCGCTTCCCCGCTTTTTATCGCCAGTTGTGATCCCGCTCCGCCAACAGGCGTATTGGCTGTCGAAACTGTGATGGCCCTTGCAATCGGTACGAGGAGGCGCCGCGGCCTCCTTGCGGTTCCAAGAGCCAGCCGATACCGTATCCGCATCGCCATGTTGCTGTTCATCCGGCGCTTGTCTCTGTCCCCGACCGAACCACTCACGGCACAACCCGCGCATCACCCACGAAAGGATCTTCTTATGCCTCTGCCCGATCTCACTTTGCAACGACTGGATGGTACCCCCTACCCGCTGACTCAACTGGCGGGCAAGGTGGTGCTGGTGGTCAACGTGGCCAGTCGCTGCGGCTTTACTCCCCAATATGAAGGGCTGGAAACGCTCTATCGGGAGCTCGGCCCCAAGGGGCTGGTGATTTTGGGCTTCCCCTGCAACCAGTTTGGCAATCAGGAGCCGGGGGATGCGGACGAGATTGCCCGCTTCTGCTCCCTCGACTATCCGGTCACCTTCCCGATCATGGCCAAGTGCGATGTCAACGGTGAGCATGCCCACCCCTTCTACCAGTGGCTCAAGCAGCAGAAACCGGGCTTTCTGGGGCTGGAAAACGTCAAATGGAACTTCACCAAGTTCCTGATCGACCGCGATGGCAATGTGGTAGAGCGCTTTGCCCCCCAGGCCAAACCGGAGAGCCTGGCCGAGCAGATCCGCGAGATGCTCTGATGCTCCCGCACCGTTTTACGCCACTGCGTTGAACGATTCTATGGCGGCCGGTGCGACAGCTACTGCGCAGCGGCCGCTCTTTTGCTATATTACGGCCCCACTATCTTTTCCATATCGTGGCTGGCCCCAACACGCTGGCTGCCCGTTGAGCCAAAGGCTCATCTCAGGAGTTTCTCTCGAACATGTCATTCAACGAACTGGGTCTGTCTCCGCATATTCTGCGGGCCGTCAAGGAGCTGGGTTACGAACAGCCAACCCCCATCCAGCAGCAAGCGATTCCGGCCATTCTGGCCGGTCAGGATGTGCTCGGCGGCGCTCAGACAGGCACAGGCAAAACGGCCGGTTTCACCCTGCCGATGTTGCAGCGTCTGCTGGCCAACCATGGTCGTGGCCGTCGTCAGGTGCGCGCACTGGTACTGACCCCGACCCGCGAACTGGCGGCACAGGTGGGCGAGAGCATCATCAAGTATGCCCACCACCTGCCGTTCAAGACTCTGATCGCCTATGGCGGTGTCAGCATCAAGCCAAATCTGGACGCAATCAAGCTGGGGGTGGACATTCTGGTCGCCACCCCGGGCCGTCTGCTGGATCTGCTGACCCAGGGCGCCCTGACCCTGAGCCAGCTGGAAGTGCTGGTGCTGGATGAAGCGGATCGCATGCTCGACATGGGCTTTATCGTCGACATCCGCCGCATCATGAAGGCGCTGCCTGCAGAGCGGCAAACCCTGCTCTTCTCTGCCACCTTCTCAAACGACATCAAGGCGCTGGCGGATGACCTGCTGAACGACCCTACACTCATCGAGGTGGACCCCAGCAATACTGCCGCCGAGCAGGTGACCCAGCGCATCATTCAGGTGGATCGGGAACGCCGCCGCGAGCTGCTCTCCCACATGATTGGCCGTGGCAACTGGCAGCGGGTGCTGGTGTTTGTTCGCACCAAGCAGATCGCCGACCGCCTCGCCCAGCAGATGCAAAAAGATGGTCTCAATACCGTGGCGATCCATGGTGACAAGAGCCAAGGAGCCCGCAACCGGGCGCTGGCCGATTTTCGCAGTGGCGAGGTGCGGGTGCTGGTAGCGACCGATATCGCCGCCCGCGGTCTGGACATCGATCAACTGCCCTACGTGATCAACTTTGAACTGCCCCAGATGGCGGAAGATTACATCCACCGTATCGGCCGTACCGGCCGCGCCGGTCGTGGCGGCGAGGCCATCTCGCTGGTCAGTCAGGACGAGCTGGGTCAGCTCAAGGCGATCGAAGCCCTGATCGGCCAATCCCTGTCCGTGGAGATCCTGGAAGGGTATGAGCCAAGCGGCAAGCCGAGTCGCCAGACTCTGCCCGGCAGCAAGCCGGTGCAGAACCCGCCTCGGGCTCGCGGTCATGCCAACGCCAAGAGCAGCAATGCCAAGGGCAAGCCAGCCGCGGGCAAGGGCAAAGCCAAGGGTGACGCCAGCAAAAAAACTGCACCGGCCCGCAAGCGGGAAGTGGTGGGCGAGGATATCGGCTTTGCGCCAATGCGCCGCCTGCCCAAGGCGCAGCGTGACAGCTATCAGGAGAGCAGCGACGAGTAAGCTCGCGCGACGCTAACTGCCAAGCCAAAAGAGGGAGCCTGCAAGGCTCCCTCTTTCGTTATGGATCGCTCGGAGCCATGCAAGTGCTCCGTGCAAATGCTCCGCTCGGGCTCAAACCAGCGAATGGCGCACCGCGGCGGTACCATGGCTGGGCGGCGCTGAACCATCGAGCGGATTGAGCTGCAAGAACTCGAACAAGCCAGCCTGCATATTGACGTTCCAGAAGCGTCCGGCGAGGGTGAGTTGCAACCGTGCGCTCCCGATCTCCGCCAGCCCGTGCTGCTGCCAGGCGACAAAAAGCGGCATCAGATGGGTCAGCAAAGTCGCTGGCAGACGATCCAGCGCCAGCACGCCACTGTCGAGGGCGCCACGCAGCAGACCGTCCATCCTTGCATTGGGATTGCGTCCCATCACCATCCCGGGCGCCCGCTTGCCACTGGCCAGCGCGTCGTGCCAAGGGGCCAGATCCCGTCCATACATCAAGCCGTGGCCAAGAATGCTGCCCCCAGCACCGGCGCCAAAGGGGAGGATCTCCGCACCGCGCTTGGCCATCTGGTTATAACGACTCTGCTCAGCCGGACTGCGCCGCCAGTGGCTGCAAGAGAGACGCTCCCAGCCGTGGGCTTCCAGTTGCGCTCCGCCATAGGCATACATGGCCGCCCGCTGCTGACCATCGGCTAGCCAATCCAGGGTGCCCTTCTCCTGCGCCCGCTCCAGATTGGTGCCCTGCATGGCGATGAGCTGGTAGAGATCGACCCCGTGTACACCGCTCGCCATCACATCGCGGATATCCTGCTGCCACACGGCATCATCCTGACCGGGCAGACCAAAGATAAGATCCGCCACGATCACAGCCGCATCATCCCGGGTCAGCTCACCCAGACGGGTCAGCAAGGTCTCCCTGTCATCGAAACGGGCCGCCTGCTGACGCACCCGGGTATCAAAGCTTTGCACCCCGAAGGAAAAGCGGTTGAAGCCCCCCGCCAGCGCAACCTGCCATTTCTCATCATCAAAGCCGTTGAGACGCCCCTCCAGCGTCACCTCGGCATCGGCCGCCAATGGGAAACGGCGGATCACGGCGGCCAGCATGGCCAGCTCGTCGGCGCTCATGTCGGTCGGCGTACCCCCCCCCACATAGACGGCTGAAAATGGCATGCTCTGCGCCAGCGGGGTGTCAGCCGCCTGCGCAAGGGAGGCGCACAAGGCATTGACATAGCGGTTGATCCGCGCCGGATTGGCGCCATTTTCAAAGAAATTGCAGAAGCTGCAGCGCTTGCGGCAAAACGGAATATGGATGTAGAGGGCGCGCTCCTCAGCTTCACTCTCTCGCTGCCACCAGCTCTGCCAGCCAGCCTCATCCAGCGGGAAAGGGCGCATCCCTCCCCGACTGGCGTGAGCCGAGGTCTTGGCGCTAAAAGCAAACTTGAGAGGATCCGGCGTGGCAATACCGGTCATGGAAGGGGTCAGATTCATGATGGTCACTATTATCAGTAAATAATGACAATGATAACGATTATCGTTACTGGCAATTTGTTCTGGATCAACCCGAGGAGCAGCACCCCTCCCGAAAGGCATTTTGGCAACCTGCATTACCGATCTGCTTAACAGATTATTTACTCAAGAGTGGTTATCGTGTGCCGATAGAGAACCATCTCCCGCCGTTTCTTCGTCTACGATCAAGATGATACGGGATCACATAACAACACCAAGCGCATGGAACTTGCCCAAAATGCATAACCTCTCCTTGAACTGGAAAATATTCCTCCCTCTTGCGCTGGTCATCAGCACCACCTTTGGCCTCTGCTTCGAACTCTCCGCCTGGCTGCAACGGGATCTCGCCATCCGGCTGGCAGAGGAGAAAGTTGAGAGCATGGCCAACACCTATATGGATCAGGTGAACGTGCTGATGATGACCGGTGGCATGGCCAATCGGCAGATAGTGCAGACCAAACTCAAGAGTGAAGCGGGCATCGTTGAAGCCCGTCTGGTACGCGCCCCCGCCGTCAGCAACCTGTTTGGCCCGGGTCACCCGGATCAGAAAGCGCAGGATCCCCTCGATGAGCGAGCCATCAATCAGGGCGAAGCCATTCTGGAGCAGCAGGGCAACCTGCTCACCCTGATCAAACCGTTCAAAGCCTACAAGGAGTATCGCGGCACCCAGTGCCTCACCTGTCACCAGGTCAATGAAGGGACCGTGATGGGGGCGGTGCGGATCAGTTATGACCTCAGCCACACCTTCGGCGAGATCCGCCACAACAACCTGATCCTGAGTGGCAGCCTGGCCGCCGTCTTCAGCCTCGGCTTCGGCTTGCTCTGGTGGGTATTGCAACGCTACGTGAAACACCCCCTACGCCAGTTGCAGCTCACCATGATCCGGATGGCCAAAGAGCGCGACCTCGCCCTCCCCCTGGTCAATGACAGCCGGGATGAACTGGGCCAGATGACCCGCGCCGTCAATGACATGGTGCAGGGATTCCGCCACAGCCTGCAGGAGGTGGAAGGGGCGACCCACCAGCTCTATCAGGAATCAAACCAGATCCGTCAAGTGGCGACCCAGACCGAAAACTCGGCCCGCCAGCAAGAGGGGATGACTACCCAGGTCGCCACCGCCGTGAGCGAGCTGGCCGCCAGCTCTCATGAAGTGCGCGAACATGCCCGCCACAGCGCCGAGCTCTCCGCCCTCACCAATCAGGATGCCGCTGACACCAGCCGTCTCGCCCAGCACTCCATCACCGACATGGGCGAGATGTCGGCAGAGATCGATCGGGTGGATCAGGTGATCCAGCAGCTCGACAGCCGCTGCCTGGCGGTTGACGGTGTGCTCGAGGTGATCAAGGGGATTGCCGATCAGACCAACCTGCTGGCCCTCAACGCTGCGATTGAAGCAGCCCGGGCAGGTGAGCAAGGCCGTGGCTTTGCGGTAGTAGCCGATGAAGTGCGGGCCCTCTCCAACCGCAGCCGCGCCGCCAGCGAAGAGATCTCACAGATGATCGCCGCCCTGCAAAATGAGGCCCAGAGCGCAGTTACGGTGATCGGGGATGCAAAAAGCAAAGCCGATGAGAGCATCAGCAAGACCGAAGCGACCCTGGCAGCCATGCAGAACATCATCGAGCGCATCGCCCGCATCAACGACCTCAACGCCCAGATGGCGCAGTCGGCCGAAGAGCAGGACAGGGTCTGCCATGAGGTAGACAGCTCGGTGAGCGATATTCGCAACACCTCCAACGACACCCTGGGTCAGGCGCACGCCGCCAATCTCGCCAGCATCCAGCTGGTGGAGCAGTGTCAGAAACTGGAGGCTCTGCTGAAAACCTACCGTTGGTAATCAACTTCACCAACGAAAAAGCGCGACCCGAGGGTCGCGCTTTTGCTTTATGGATTCGATTTGGCCGAACGGCCGCGTTGCTACTCCAGCGGCGCGCTGACTATTAACAGCGCCGCCAAGATAGCTTTAACGGGCGTTACGGGTTGCGACGGCATCCGCCAGATTGCGCAACAGCACTTCGGTATCGGCCCAACCGATGCAGGCATCGGTGATGCTCTGACCGACGGTGAGTTCACACCCTTCCACCAGATCCTGACGGCCTTCTACCAGATGGCTCTCCACCATCACACCAAACACCGCCTTGCTGCCGGCACGCAGCTGACCGGCTACATCTTCAGCCACCACCATCTGGTTCTTGAACTGTTTGCTGCTGTTGGCGTGACTAAAGTCGATCATCACCTTCTGTGGCAGACCGGCCTTCTCCAGCCCCTTCACAACTTCGCTGACATGGGCGGCGCTGTAGTTCGGCTCACGACCACCACGCAGAATGATGTGACAGTCCGGGTTGCCGCGGGTCGCCACGATGGCGGAGTGACCGTATTTGGTGACCGACAGGAAGTGGTGCGGCGCACTGGCAGCGCCAATGGCATCGATGGCAACCTTGATGGTGCCGTCAGTGCCATTCTTGAAGCCCACCGGACAGGAGAGACCGGAGGCCAGCTCGCGGTGCACTTGGGATTCGGTGGTACGAGCGCCGATCGCACCCCAGCTCATCAGATCCGCCACATATTGCGGGGTGATCATGTCGAGGAACTCGGAGGCAGTCGGCAGCCCCATGTCATTGAGATCCAGCAACAGCTTGCGACCAATGCGCAGACCGTCGTTGATCTTGCAGCTATTGTCGAGGTACGGATCGTTGATCAGCCCCTTCCAGCCCACTGTGGTGCGCGGTTTTTCGAAGTAGACCCGCATCACGATCTCCAGCTGACCTTTCAGCTCGTCGCGCAACGCCTTGAGGCGCTTGCCGTACTCCAGCGCGGCAACCGGATCATGGATGGAGCAAGGACCAATCACCACCAGCAGACGATCATCTTCGCCAGCCAGGATATTGTGAATGGCCTGACGGGATTCAAAAACGGTGGACGAGGCCACCTCGGTAGCCGGAAACTTCTCAAGCACCGCAACCGGGGGTAATAACTCTTTGATTTCACTGATACGAACGTCGTCGGTTTGATGCTGCATGACAAGGCTTCCTGCTAGATGACTGCGATTAGGAAATCTCAACATAGCCCGCGACAGGGCATGTGTAAATAGGAAATTACAGCAATTACAAAACTATTTTATATGGCAATCTTGCAAGTTATTGAAATGATGCTAAGCGAAATGACGATACTGGTGAGGAAGGCAAAAAGGCCCGCTCAGCGCGGGCCCGAAGCGTCGGTGATGACGGGTTTGTCAGTGATCAGCCACGCTGGCTGATACTGGCCAGCTTGTCGAAGTAATCCGGGAAGGTCTTCGACGTGCACTTGGGATCATTGATGGTGACCGGGGTATCCGACAGCGCCACCAGCGAGAAGCACATGGCGATACGGTGATCGTTGTAGGTATCGATCTCGGCATGCTTGAGCTGGGTCGGCGGGGTCACGGTGATAAAGTCATGCCCCTCCTCCACTTCAACGCCCAGCTTGCGCAGCTCGGTCGCCATGGCGTGCAGACGATCGGTCTCCTTCACCCGCCAGTTGTAGATATTGCGAATGGAGGTCGGCCCCTCGGCAAACAGCGCGGCAACCGCGATGGTCATGGCCGCATCGGGAATATGGTTCATGTCCATATCCACTCCGTGCAGCGGCGCCTGCTCCGCCTCGATGAAATCATCACCCCAGGTGATGCGCGCGCCCATCTTCTCCAGCACGTCGGCGAAGTGGATATCACCCTGAATGCTGTGCTTGCCGATACCGGTGACCCGCACCTTGCCCTTGATGGCGCCCGCCGCGAGGAAGTAGGAGGCGCTCGAGGCATCCCCTTCCACCAGAAAGTCACCCGGGCTGATGTAGGTCTGGTTGCCCTTGATGTAGAACAGCTTGTAGTTGTCGTGCTCGATGACCACCCCGAACTGCTTCATGATGTGCAGGGTGATGTCGATATAAGGCTTGGAGACCAGCTCCCCCTTGATGTGGATCCGGGTATCACCGGCCGCCATCGGCGCCGCCATCAAAAACGCGGTCAGGAACTGGCTGGAGACGGAGCCATCGACGTGCACATCGCCGCCCCACAGCCCCTTGGCATCCACCACCAGCGGCGGATAACCATCGTGTTTCAGGTACTGGATATGGGCACCTGCTTCACGCAGGGCATCCACCAGATGGCCGATGGGACGCTCTTCCATGCGCGGCTCGCCGCCCAGGGTATATTCACCGGAGCCGAGGCACAGGGCGGCGCAGAGCGGGCGCATGGCGGTACCGGCGTTACCGAGAAACAGATTGACCGGCTCTTTCACCGCAAAGCTGCGGCCCAGCCCCTGAACGGTACACTCGGTCTTGTCGGCAGAGAGCTTGTACTTGACCCCGAGCTGGGTCAGCGCAGCCAGCATATGACGAATGTCATCGCTGTCGAGCAGGTTGGTCAGACGGGTGGTGCCACGAGCCAGCGCCGCCAGCAGCAGCGCACGGTTAGAGACACTCTTGGAGCCGGGCAGATTGACCTCACCGGCCACACGAGAAATGGGTTCCAAACGCAACGAATTCATAGGCTTCCTGTGCTATCTCAAAAATAAACGCCTGTCCGGACGTTAACAGCCTGCGTCCCGCTCGGCAAGGGCACTTTCAGGGGAAATCGCACGGTAAACGCCAGCGCACTGGTTCTGTTGAAAAAAAGACGCCGGGGTATCCCCGGCGTCTTGAATCACTGCAATAGCTGGAAGCGGCTCACTGGTTGTCACGAGAGGCCACCAGCAAACACATAGGGGCTCTGTTCTCAGCCGTTGCGCTTGGCAAAGCCATCCATAAAGCTGACCAGGGCCTTCACTCCCTCCAGCGGCATGGCGTTGTAGATGCTGGCGCGCATGCCACCGACGATGCGGTGCCCTTTGAGGGCCAGCAGGCCAGCGGCTTCCGATTCGGCCAGGAACTGCTTGTCCAGCTCGGCATTTTTCAGCTGGAACGGGATGTTCATCCGCGAACGGCAGCTGACATCGACCTGATTGCCATAGAAGCTCGACTGATCGAGATAGTCATAGAGGAAGTCGGCCTTCTCCTTGTTGCGCGTTTCCATCGCCTCGAGGCCACCCTGTTCTTTTAGCCACTCGAACACCAGACCGGCCAGATACCAGGCGTAGGTGGGCGGCGTGTTGAACATGGAGTCGTTCTTGGCGGTGAGCTGGTAGTCGAAAATCGAGGGGACATCGGCTCTGGCCTGATCCAGCAGATCATCGCGCACGATGGCGATGGCAAGCCCGGACGGGCCGATATTTTTCTGGGCACCGGCATAGATGATGCCAAAGCGGCTCACGTCGAGAGGACGGGAGAGAATGGTGGAGGAGAGATCTGCTACGAGCGGCGCCTCGCCGGTGGCCGGGATGTCGAACATCTCGATGCCGTCGATGGTTTCGTTCGAGCAGTAGTGAACATAGGCCGCATCGGCGCGAAACGCCGGGGTCGGCAGCAGGTGGGAGATCCCCTGCTCGTTCTTGGCAACCCCCTGGAAGGTCTGGATATCGCCATACTTTTTGGCTTCATCCACAGCGCTCTGGGACCAGACACCGGTCAGCAGGAAGTCCGCCTTCTTGTTGGCGCCACCCAGCAGGTTCATGGGCACGGCGGAGAACTGACCGCGGCCGCCACCGTGCATGAAGAGCACCTTGTAGTTGTCCGGCACCGCCAGCAGCTCGCGCAGATCCGCTTCGGCCTTCTCGGCAACCGCCATGTAGGGCTTGCCGCGATGGGAAAGCTCCATGACCGAGGCTCCCAGCCCCTGAAAATTACAAAATTCGCGCTGGGCGCGCTCCATGACTTCAACCGGCAGCATGGCGGGGCCGGCGCAGAAGTTGTAAATCTGTTTGCTCATGACGCTTTCCGTGAGTGGATGAGAGTAATCGATGACTTGTCAGGTTTTACACAAGAGCAGCCAGCGGATCAAAGGCTTTTTGGTAGCTGGCTCAACCTTTTACCGTCACTCTGCCTCCCCCTTGCAGTAGAAAAAGCCCTGAACGGGTCAGGGCTTGCAGGGAACATGCACAGAAATGGCGGGCAGAGCGCATAAACGACCACAGCCCAGCCATTTCTGACAAATTTACAGTTTGGCGGTGAGCTCCGGCAGCAGAGTGAAGAGATCCCCCACCAGCCCGTAGTCCGCCACCTGAAAGATGGGGGCATCGCTGTCCTTGTTGATGGCCACAATCACCTTCGACTCCTTCATTCCCGCCAGATGCTGGATGGCGCCCGAAATGCCGACCGCGATATAGAGCTCGGGCGCCACCACCTTGCCGGTCTGCCCCACTTGCAGATCGTTGGCGACATATCCCGCATCAACGGCGGCTCGCGATGCCCCCACGGCACCGCCCAGCTTGTCGGCCAGCGCTTCTATCAAAGCAAACTGCGCCTTGGAGCCCAGTGCCCGGCCACCGGAGACCACCACCCGGGCGGCGGTCAGTTCGGGCCTGCTGGAGCGCACCGCGCGGCGCTCGGCCAGCCGGGTACGGCCAACGAATTCGGGCACGGCCAAGCGTTCGATGAGAGCCTGCCCGCCCGTCGCCGCCTTGGCAAACGCGGTGGCCCGCACCGTCATCACTTTGACGGGCGCCGAGCTTGCCACTCTGGCAATGGCATTGCCCGCATAGATGGGGCGCAGGAAGGTGTCGCTGCTCTCGATAGCCGTCACCTCGGAGAGCATCTCCACCCCGAGGCGAGCCGCCACCTGTGGCAGCAGCGCCTTGCCCATGGCACTCGCCGCCATCAGGCAGTGGTTGTAACCTTCGCACCAGCTGGCCAGCAGCTTGTCCACCCCATCCAGCAGCCCGTCGGCCAAGCGGGGATGTTCGGCAAGCAACACCTTGTCGACACCGCCAATGGCAGCCGCCTGTTCACCCGCCTCGGTCAGCCCCTGCCCGAGCAACAGCAGGTCAACCTGACCGCCGATGGATCCGGCGGCGGTGACCAGTTGTGCCACATTGTCGGCCAGATGGCCCTGATGATGTTCGGCAATGATCAGCACGCTCATGGCAGCACCTTCGCTTCGTGTTTGAGTTTGTCCACCAGCTCGTCCACCGAGCCCACCTTGATCCCGGCGCTGCGGGCTGGCGGCGCCATCACCCCGAGCAAACGGGTCTGGTTGGCCACCTCAACGGCGAGTGTCGAGAACGGAGCGCTATCAAGCGGCTTGCGCTTGGCCTTCATGATGTTCGGCAGCGAGGCAAAACGCGGTTCATTCAAACGCAGATCGGCGCTCACCACCGCAGGCAACGGCATGCCCAGGGTCTCGAGGCCACCGTCGATTTCGCGAGTCACCAGCAGTTCTCCCGCTTCCACCTTGAGGGCTGACGCGCAGGTCGCCAGCGGCCAATCATTTAGGGCAGCCAGCATCTGGGCCACCTGATTGTTGTCTGAATCGATGGACTGCTTGCCAAGCAGCACCAGATCCGGCTGCTCCTGCCCACACACCTTGTGCAAGGCGCGGGCAACCGTCAGCGGGGTGAGCGTCTCATCGGTGACATAATGCAGCGCCCGATCCGCCCCCAGCGCCAGCCCATGGCGCAGTTGCTCGGCGGCAGCGTCAGGGCCGAAGGTCACCACCACCAGTTCGCTGGCAACCCCGGCTTCCCGCAGCCTGACCCCCTCCTCCACCGCAATTTCACAAAAGGGGTTGATCCCCATCTTCACATTGGCGAGCTCCACGTCGGAGCCGTCTCCCTTCACCCGGATCTTGACGTTGTAGTCGACTACCCGTTTGATCGCGACCAGCAGCTTCATGGGGTCATGCCTCGTCTCTTTGGATTGAATTCATTAGTGTGCCTCTGCGTTTGTTGCAGTACTCTCTTCCCTGATTTTTTGCTTTTTCTTGCTCAGCTTTGCTTACAACTGCTTTACGTTTACGTAAACTACCAGCATTACCCTAGGCCAACCAGAGCGCAGAGGCAAGATGGAACGGGAAGCAATGGAATTTGATGTCGTCATCGTCGGCGGCGGTCCGGCGGGGCTCAGTGCAGCCATCGCCCTGAAACAGCAGGATGCCACTCTCTCTGTCTGTCTGCTGGAGAAGGGGACCGAAATTGGCGCCCATCTGCTCTCCGGCGCCCTGTTTGATCCCGTCGCCTTGCAAGAGCTGCTGCCGGATTGCTGGCAGCAAGCGCCGCTCGGCGTACCGGTCAACGACGATCAGGTGCATCTGCTGCAAAGCGAGCAACGCTCCCTGCAACTCCCCGCTTGGGCGGTGCCGCCCCGGATGCACAATGAGGGTTGCCATGTGGTCAGTCTGGGCAATCTCTGCCGCTGGCTTGGCCAACAGGCGGAAAAACTGGGAGTCGAAATATACCCGGGATTTACCGCCAGCGAACTTATCATGGAAGCGGGCCGGGTCAAGGGGGTCATCACCGGCGATCTGGGGCTGGATCGGGCGGGCAATCCAAAAGCTGATCATGTGCCCGGCATGGCACTGCTCGGTCGCTACACCCTCTTTGCCGAAGGGGCCCGCGGTCATCTCGGCAAGCAGCTGATCGCCGACTTCAACCTGGCCAGCCCTGCCCAGCCCCAGCACTATGCCATCGGCTTCAAGGAGCTGTGGCAACTGCCTGCTGGCCAAGGCAAAGCGGGACAGGTGCTACACGGTAGTGGCTGGCCCCTTGGCAAGCAGGGGGGCGGCAATAGCCACGGTGGCTTCTATCTCTATCACATGGAGGGGGATCAGGTGGCAGTAGGGCTGATTGTCGATCTCAACTACCAGAATCCCTGGCTCAGCCCGTTCGACGAATTCCAGCGCCTCAAGCATCACCCGCTTATCGCCGGCGTGTTGCAAGGGGGTGAACGCATCAGCTATGGCGCCCGCGCCATCACCAAGGGGGGCTGGCACGCCCTGCCCCGTATGCACTTCCCGGGCGGCCTGCTGATCGGCTGCGATGCCGGCACCCTCGACTTTTCCCGCATCAAGGGGATCCACACCGCCATGAAATCGGGGATGCTGGCGGCAAAAACCGTCGCGATGGCGCTGCGGGGGGGCGATGAAGGGGGCCGGGATCTGGCCCAGTATGGTGACGAGCTGCACCAGAGCTGGCTGGCCCGCGAACTCAAGGCGGCGCGCAACTTCGGCGCGGCTCTTCATCGCTATGGTCCCTGGTTGGGCGGTGCCTTCAACTGGCTGGAGCAACGGCTGTTTGGCGCAAACTCGCCCTTCAAGCTGCTCGATAAGGCTCACGACTACCGTCAGTTGCGCGTGGCCAGCCGCTGCAAGCCCATCCCTTATCCCAAACCCGATGGCAAGCTGAGCTTTGACAAGCTCTCGTCTGTGTATCTGGCCAACACAAGTCACGACGAGGATCAACCTTGCCACCTCAAGCTGCAGGACGAGCGCATTCCGGTCGAGGTCAATCTGCCCACCTGGGCCGAACCCGCCCAACGCTACTGCCCGGCAGGGGTGTTTGAAGTGCTTGAAATGGAAGGCGCGCCCAAACTGCAGATCAACGCCGCCAACTGCATCCACTGCAAAACCTGCGATATCAAGGACCCCAGTCAAAACATTATCTGGACGCCGCCACAGGGGGGCTCCGGGCCCAATTATCCGAATATGTGATGAAGCGGGGCAGCGGCAACAAGCAGCCCCAGCTAGCCCTCCCCCAGCCAAAGGCTGGGTTCTACCCCGCATAGCCACTCAGGTGATCCGACCTCGCTGTTTTTTTGAACAAACAAGCTGAATCCCTGATGAATAGCCCCTGACAAGCGCGGCCCGCCCCTGTATAGTTCGCCGCATTCAGGTTTTCCATCGGCCCGATCTGCTTATCCACGGGATCGCCTTCTGCAGCGATCTAAGGCCGCATGACCTGTGCAACCATCCCTGATTACCCATGACTTTTTAAGGGGGGACAGATGATCACCGCCTACATTCTCAATAACAAGGTGCTGGACATAGTCACGCTCGGGCCTGACGACATAGTACCTGACAACACGGTCTGGCTGGATGCCTATAAGCCGGACACGGCAGAGCGAGAATGGTTGACGGGCCTGTTCCTGGAAGAGGTCCCCGACAAGGAAGAGCTCGACGACATCGAAGCATCCGCCCGTTTTTACTGGGATACCGATGGTCTGCACATTCACTCCCTGTTTCCCCAGCGGATCGGTCGTGACACCAAGGGTGTCCACGTCTCCTTTACCCTGCGCAACAACCTGCTGATCAGCATTCGTGAAGATGACATCGGGCTGGTGCGCCTGCTGCGCCACTATATGCGCCAGGATCGGCTGGAGGTGGAGGATGCCCTCGACATCCTGCTGGAAGTGCAAAACCTCAAGGTGGAGTACCTCTCCGACCTTATCGAAGATGGTTACAAGACCTTGGAAAACACCGCCGATCAGATCTTCGAGCCGGATCAGATCAACCCCATGCTGAAAGAGTTGATGGCACAGGAAGAGGCCAACGGCCAGATCCGTCTCTCTCTGCACGATACCCGCCGCGCCCTGCGCTTCCTCAAACGCAGCCTGCGCCAGCGCATGAGCCTTGAGCAGAACAAGTGGATCGACGAGATGCTGCACGACGTGGAATCCCTGTTGCCCCACACCCAGTTCCTGTTCGACAAGATCAACTTCCAGCTGGAGGCCTCCATGGGGGTGACCAATCTGGAGCAGAACAAGGTGATCAAGATCTTCTCGGTAGCCGCCGTGATCTTCCTGCCGCCGACCCTGATCGCCAGTATCTACGGCATGAACTTCGGCCGCATGCCGGAGCTCGCTTGGGAGTATGGTTATCCCATGTCACTGGTGCTGATGGTGATGTCATCGCTCGGCACCGGCCTCTTCTTCAAGCGCAAAGGCTGGCTGTAACGCCGCCGACGCGCGCTGCGATATCTGAAGAAACCGATTGGGGGGCATGGCCCCCCGATTAATTTGCGCCACGCCCAACGCCTTGCAAAGGGCGCTTCGTCGCCCCATATCCCCTTCATCACTCAATTCAAGTGGATAACGGGCAACCATGACCCTCTACCCCGAACACCGATATGACGATCACGGCCAGTTGCGCCCGCCCCTCTGGTTCTGGCCCATCGCCCTGTTGCTGACCCGCTCGGTCTGGCTCTTTTTGATGGCAGGGGTCACCCGCGAGCGCGGCAGCGAGATCCTGACCCTCTTCTATCCAGACAAGATCACCCTCTACATCAGCCTGCTGACCGACGTGCCCGCCATCCTGGCGTTGCTCGCCTGCGGCGGCACCTATCAGCAGACCCAGAGCATTCGCGCCAGACTCCGGCGCCACAGCCCGCTGCTGCTGCTCTGCTCTGCCGTCAGCGGCCTGCTGATGCAGTTGCACAGCCTCAATCTGCAGAAGTGGTCATTCAGCTGGCCCACCGCACTGGTGCTGGTCGCCAGCCTCTGGGCGCTCTGGTATCTGCTGCGCAGTCGCCAACTGCGGGAATATGCCGCAGATCAGCCCCACTGACGGGGCTGACACCTATTGACGAGTGACCCGGATCTGCAGAGTCTGGCGCTCGCTCTGGCTGCCTCGCCCCCCCTGTAGCTGGGTACCGAGGCTGCTCCCCTGATCCGCTGAGCTGGTCGAGAGCTCCCCCACCGTCAGCCACTGGCCCGGGGCCCCGCTCACCTCGGTGGCACTCTGCCCACGATTGATGGTGCCCTGATCCAGCCTCGCCTGTTCACTGCTCAGCGCAATCTGCACCCGATCGCCAATCAAGGTGGCCGTGGCATAGAGGCCGTTCACCAGCGGCATCATCCCCACCACGGCCCCCCCGTTCCATTGGTAGAAAGTCACCGGTTGATAGGAGCCCATCTGCAGCAGCACGGGACGGCCCGACAGCCCGCGCACCTGCCAGCTGTCGTTCTGGCTGCGCTGGTACTGCTGTGCGCTGCCATCGAGCAACCACTGCCGCTTGGCCTCGTCGCGACTGATTGAGCCCCCCAGTTGCTGACCGCTGGCGGCACCATCGACCCGCCACTCGATAAGCAGACTTTGCGGTGGCTGGTTGATCTGCGCCAGCGTGGCTTCGGCCTCCTGCAGCTGGGCTGGCGTCCCGCTCAGCACCAGCTGATTACCCATGGCGCTGACCCCAAGCTGGGGATAGATCTCCTTGAGGGTCTGCACCGCCGCCTGCGCCTCGAATACCGGGATCACCTTTACCTCGGCCCACAGCGACGGGCTCCAGAGTCCCATCATGCAGCCAAGCCAAAACAGCGCCCTGCGGCCAACCTTGCCCATCCGAACCATTACGCTCTCCTCGTTCTCTTTGCTCTTCTCGCTCTCTGTTCTCTTCTCTCTGCTCAGTGCCCGAAGCAACAGCTCAGCCCTATTCCGTTCACCCGTCGATGATGAACCCGGCGGTTGCCAAAAAACAGTCGGGAATGCAGCAACTCCGTGATTTCCCACGGTATGAGGCTCTCATTCCACGCCCGTTATCGCGTAAGATAGCGCCATCATAGTTGCCCAAGCGGAATCCATCATGTTGAAACAGCTGTTGTTACTCCCTCTCGCCCTGCTGCTGGGAGCCTGCTCCCTGACCCAGTACAACGTCAGCGAGGCCGAAATCAACCAGTACCTCAAAGATCAGGTCTCTTTTGAAAAACAGCTGGGGATCCCCGGCATCATGTCGAGCAAGATCCGTCTGGATGAGATGCAGAGCCGTATCGGCCGCAAACAAGCAGATCGCATCGAGCTGGATGCCGCTGGCGACCTGCAGGTGAGCAGTCCCCTTGGCAGCCAGCAGATGAAGATCCGCTTTGCCCTGAGCGCCCGTCCGGACTATGTGGCCGATCAAGGCGCCATCTATCTGCGCGACCTTGAGCTTGTCTCGGTCAAGACCGAGCCGGCCGATATCGGGGCCGCCCTCACCCCGCTGCTGCCCACCTTCAATCAGTCGCTCTCCCTGTTCCTGTCGCAGACGCCGGTCTACCGCCTCGACAGCAGCCGCAAGAACGAAGCCAGGATCAAGGAGAAGGTCGAAGCCCTCAAGGTAGAGCCGGGCCGTCTGGTCATCCCGTTCAAGCTGCTCTGATCCCCGCAGCGCTGGCACTTTCAGCGCGCTCAACAGATAACCGTCCTATTCGACAGCGCACATCCGGTTTAACGTGCAGCCGAATGGGGCGGTTTTTTACTTCTCAAGTCCCCCTCAACACAGCATAATGCAGACCATTCTCATTTAGATTCGTCATGAGAAGCGTCAATAATAAAACCAATGGTGAGAAGGGACATGAGAAAAACCGTACTGGTTCAGGCGATCGCCTGCGCACTGATCAGCGGCGCCGCACACGCTGCCGTCAAAGTCGAAGACAAGACATTCAATACCGCCGCCAACATGCTGGCCTATACCGAATTCGAGCTCTCCGGTGAGCCGCTGGCCGAAGCGCTGGGGCTGGACCTGGATGTGCTGGATGCCAACCGTGCCGATGAGCCGACCCCGTTCGACTTCGCTGCCGGCATCGAATCCTACGAATACTCCGAAGAGGCGATGTACGCCCTCAACTACCAATCCGGCATGGGTCCTCATCTGGTAAACGGGCCGCAAAACCTGGCCCGAGGCGGCACCATGGCCTCTCTGGGGCAACGGGTGTTGGCCATGGCCGACGCCGTTGGCTTCCCGGCTGATGAAGTGCCGCAGGGCATGTATCCCCTCTCCCTGCCCTACGCCTCCGCCAACCCGGAGTTTGCCCAGGCAGTGAATACCACTCCAGTCAATGGTGACCAGATCACCATCAAGACCGCCAAAGGGACCGAGAAAACCGTCAAGACCCAGGTGCCCGCCTACTTCCGTGACTACAGCACCCTCCGCTGGAGCGGCAGTGACAACCTGCTGGTGCCCGCAGCGGTGGGCGGCATCCTGCTCAAAGAGGTGATGTGGTCGCAGGACTTCCTCGGCGGCATGCACGTGGCCGAGACCGATGAAGAGGTAGAAGCCGCCTCCGCGACCATGGATCAGGATGGCAAGCACAAGCTGGGCGTCTCTGCCGCCGATGGCTTCAACGGCATGATGCTGACCGAGCAATCCATCGACAAGCTAGCCATCATGCAGAACCAGCTCGGCTTCGATGGCAAGCAACTGGGCGCCAAAATCACCCCGCAGTACGATCCGGCCAAGGGCGTGATTTACTTCCCCCATCAGGTGAAAGTGACCGAAACCAGCAACAACGATGCCGGTGCCATCGGCAAGCTGGAGGTGGTGGATGGCTCCGCCCAGCTGCGCGATGCCTGGATGATGCTGTGGCCGCTCTCCGAGTTCTATGCCTTCAGCGATCAGCGCAGCGCCAACACCAACCAGAACCCGGCCTTCCACGCCGTGTTTGACGGTGCGCCGTTTGCCGCCGCACCGGCTGCCAACAAGACCAATGACCTGGGCAAAGCGGTCACGGGCAGCGATGCCTTCTCGCTGGCGATCAATCTCTCAAACCTCACCTTCAAGAACCTGGTAGCCCTGCACTTTGATACCAAGGCTGGCACCCTGGTCGACAGCTGGCAGGCAGGCAAACAGGGCAAGCACGTCACCACCTTTGACGCCGCTTACGCACTGGTCGCCCTGCAGATCTTCCAGCGCGCTCAGGATGCGCTGCCGGTCGGCTACGCCGCCGGTGACAATGGCGAGCTGAACCTCAAGACCAGGCAGGGTCAGCAAGCGCTTGAGCTTATCCGCAAGCAGGCCGATTTCATCCTTGCCAACCTCAAGGGCAAAAATGGTCTGGTGCATGACGGCATCACGCTAGGTGGCAAGCTCGATGCCGGCCACTCCATCGATGCACAGTTCGCAGCCATCCGTGGTCTGACCGCTGCGTTCCTCGCTACCTCCGATGCCAAGTACCGCACCGCTGCCCGCGAGCTGTTTATCGCTGCCGACAAGGCCTACTTCAATGCCAAGGCGGGCACCTGGCTGGCGGGTAAACAGGGTGAATACACTCCCTGGACCCAGGCTGCCATCTCCGGCGCCCTGCGCTCTGCCATGCTGAACCTGCGCAACGAAGGGGCCGAGAAGGCGCCCGAGCTGGAGCTGGCCAAGCTGACCGGTCAGTACGTCAGCTGGTTCCGTGGCACCGTCAACGGTGGCATGCAGATGGCTGAGTGGATCGGTGACTCCGGCGAGAACATCATCGAAGGTGCCGGCAGCGATACCGACGAAGATGGCGTACCGCAAGTGACCGCCGCCGGTGGCAAGCACGGCACCGCCATGGTGATGGCCGCTAAAGCAGTGGTTAGCGAATAATCCTCGCCATTCACCAGCATGAAAAAGGGAGCCAAGTTGGCTCCCTTTGCATTACAGCGTCTGACACAGTTTCAAGGGCCTTCCTCAAGCCAGCTTGTCCAGCATCTCCTTGGTCACCAGCACAATCCCCTGCTCGGAGCGGTAGAAGCGGCGGCTATCCTCATCGGCATTCTCGCCCACCACCAGCCCATCGGGTAGCACACACCCTTTATCCACCACCACCCGGCGCAGACGGCAACCGGCACCAATCTCTACCCCGGGGAAGATGATGGCCTGATCCAAGGTGCAGAAGGAGTGCACCCGCACATTGGTAAAGAGCACCGAGTTGAGCACAAATGACCCACTGACGATGGTACCGCCCGAGAACATGGAGTTGATGGTCATGCCATGCTGACCATTGCGATCCTGCACAAACTTGGCCGGTGGCGTCAGGGTCTGGCTGGTCCAGATGGGCCAGTTCTGATCGTAGATATCGAGCTCGGGCAGCACGGAGGCGAGATCCATGTTCGCTTCCCAGAAGGAGTCCAGCGTACCCACGTCACGCCAGTAGGGCTTTTGCCCCTCGCGCGCCCCGACACAGGACATGTTGAAGGGGTGAGCAAATGCCATCCCCTCCTCCACGATGCGGGGGATCACATCCATCCCGAAGTCGTGTTTGGAGTCCTGATTATGAATATCCTCCTCCAGCAGTTGATAGAGGTACTCCGCCTCGAAGATATAGATCCCCATGGAGGCCAGCGAGCGATCTTCGCAACCCGGCATGGCGGGCGGATTGGCCGGTTTTTCGACGAAGGCGCGGATCTTGCGCTGCTCGTCGATATCCATGATCCCGAAGGCGGATGCCTCAGCCCGCGGCACCTCGATACAAGCCACAGTCACCTTGGCGCCAAGGCGCACATGGTCGAGCAGCATGGCAGCGTAATCCATCTTGTAGATGTGATCCCCCGCCAGCACCACCAGGTATTTGGGGCCGTAGTCACGGATGATATCGACGTTCTGATAGATGGCATCGGCGGTGCCGCGATACCAGTGCACCTCGTCCACCCGTTGCTGGGCAGGGAGCAGGTCGATGAATTCGTTCATCTGGTAACGCAGGAAGGACCAGCCCGATTGCAGGTGACGCAGCAGACTGTGAGACTTGTATTGGGTGACTACACCAACGCGGCGGATCCCCGAGTTGATACAGTTGGAGAGCACAAAATCAATGATCCGGAATTTGCCACCGAAATGGACGGCAGGCTTGGCGCGGTTGTCAGTCAACTGCTTCAGGCGACTACCACGTCCACCCGCCAACACCAGTGCCATACTCTGGTTCAATAATTGTCGTGCTTTGGCACTATTTTCGGGCTCTAACAACATGATTTACCTCTGCCTTGTTTGATCTATTTTCAACTCATCTTCGCCTGTTTCGGCACCTGTGAAAGTGGTTTCACTCACATTTAACCGATCTCAATTGACCCTTTTCACCGAGTTGCGAGGAATAGCATGCTTTGCTCCGCCAGCTTGGTTAAAATTCCCCCACAAAGCAGCCACTTCAAGGATGACAAGATGGTTCACAAGCTCGGACGCACCCTCTTTCTGATCGCCACCATAGTGACCATACCCCTGCTGCTCCTGCAAGCAGTTTGGTTGGCCCTTCAGAGCACACCGCTCACTTTGGCCATTATTCTGGCCACCACACTGCTTGGCATGATCCTGCTGTTGATGCTGGCCATCCGCACCATGGATGGCATGCTCCAGCATCAGGAGCTAACCTGGGTCAAGGCGATCAGGGGGCGGGATCCCTCACAACTCGATGAGCCCGCCTCCCAGGAGGTGCTGCAACAGCTGCTGGAACAGTTCGAAAGCGCCGAGCAGAGCGCTCATCGCCAGCTGACCGAGCTCAGCAACCTGGCCACCACAGACGAGCTGACCCAGCTACTCAACCGCCACGCGTTTCGCCGCGACATGACCGAGTTGCTGCAGCGGGATCAGGACACCCAGACCGCGACCCTGGTGCTGATCCGTGCCACCGAGCTTGGCAAGATCAACGCCCAGCGCGGCTTCCAGTCTGGTGATGCCTACATCAAGGACATGGCGGCCCTTATCAAGCGGGTGGTAAGCCGCTTCCCGGGCAATCAGGTCTACCGCATCTCGGGGGCCGATTTTGCCGTGCTGGTGCAACCGGTGGCCAATATTCCCCCCCATCTGCTGGGGCAGGATTTGAAGGTGGCCTTCGATCACTATCAGGATCAGCACGAGCTGGAGAGCACCGGTTACTCGGGGCTGACCAAGCTCAGCAGCGGCCAGAAAATCGAAGCTGTGCTGGCCAGAGCGGATCTGGCGCTGGCTCGCGCCCAGACTGAAACCATCAACGGCTGGGCCATCCAGCAGGATGACAGCGCCTCCGAGCTACAGGGGCAACACCACTGGCGCGACGTGCTGACCGAAGTGCTGGCGCAGGAGCGCCTCAGCTTTACTTACCAGCCGATCCAGCCCCTGCACCGTAGCATGCTGGCCTACAACGAGATCTACACCCGCTTCAGCGGCAATGACGGCACCGCCCTGCCCACCGACACCCTGTTTGCCATGGCCCAGCGGCTCGATATGGTGATGCGGCTGGAGCAACTGGTCATTACCCACATCATGCGCCAGTACCGGGCCTTTGGTGCCAACCAGAGTCGCTGGGGGATCAACCTCTCCCCCAACCTGCTGCAAAACAGCGCCTTCCTGATCTGGCTGGACCGCCAGCTGCTCAAAGATCCCAATACCAGCGCCAATCTGGTGTTCGAACTGGATGAAGAGCATCTGGAGCGCAACCTGACCGGCGCCAAGCGGGTGTTTGAACTGCTGCGCCGCAACGGCAGTCGCTCGGCCATCGCCAATTTCGGCAAGGGGATCGGTTCCTTTACCCTGTTTCGCGAGCTCAAGCCCGACTACATCAAGCTCGATCCTGCCCTGATCACCGGACTGGAGCAGGATCAGACCAACCAGCAGTTCGTGCGGATGATCGTCGATGTATCACATCGGATGGGGTGTCAGGTGATTGCAGAGGGGGTAGAACAGCTTGGCCAGAAACAGCTGCTGCAGGGGATGTACGTGGATGGCTTGCAGGGCTATCTGATCGCCCGGCCGCAACCGCTGCGACCGGATATCAGCCAGCTGGGGCTCTTTACTGAGGATGCTTCAGCTTCAAAAGGGTCAGAATGATGTCATTGAGCTGGCGATAGCGCTCCAGCTCTTTCTGATCGTACCGGGTCGCCAGGGTGGTGGGGTTGTGGCGGTTCTTGAGGTAACGGTTGATTTGCAGGCGATTGAACCCCGCCACCTGATAGACCTGGCCAAGCAGGGTATTGAGTTCATCGTGCTCCAGACCTGCTCTGGCCAGATAGTCCCCATCGGCGGGACTCTCGGTCTGGTGACTCCACTTGCCAATGCGACCACTCTCCTGCAGATAGCTGAGCCACTGTTCGATATAGAGAGGTTTACACCCCGCCAACAGGTTGAAAAAGCCCACCGCGTCGCAACGACAACCGCTCAGAAGCACGACCGCCAGCTGATCGTCATCGCACTGGAAGGTCACTGGTCCGGCTTGCGCCCAATCCAGGGCCTGCACCCGAATACTGGCCTTCTCACCCGCAGCTCCCGTTACGTCGAATACAAACATGGCGCTCCTCCCTTGGCAAAAGGTTGATGATGGACCATCCCCCTGACAGGTGCAAAGGCAAATCGGCTTTTAACTCATCAATCGGGCTATTCGACCATAAAAAAGACCGGCACCCTCACGGATGCCGGTCTTTGTCCCGATGGCCTGTGCGTTCAGGCCATCAATGGAGGCGCTTTCAGGCGTCCAGTTCAACCAGAGCCTTGGCCAGCTCGATGGGTTCGAGCTCCTGGCCTTCCAGATCGGCGTTCCAATTCGGGCCGACCAGTACATCGTCTTCATCCAGATCGTTGATCCAGATATCGAGAAACTCTTCCAGATCGATCACTTCCGGCTCGTAATCGGCCCACTCATCGACGCAATGCAGACGGGCGTCCTCTTCGGCAGACCAGAGCGGCATCACGTCGGCATCTTCAAATTCGGCGGAGCGGCAGACGACCCAGTCTTCCCCATAGCGCAGACCCCACACCTGACCCGACTCGCGGACTTGTTCGATAAACAGTTGGAAATTGGCGTCAAGGTTGTCGTTAAGCATGCTCATGGGATTCTCTCTTTCTTTCGGGTGCTGCGGCATTGTCGGGCGACAATACGATGGCCAAATGGTGTCGTAAAAGTGACATGGACTCAAGCATATTGGGGTTATTCCGGGAAAAAAGCCGGGATAACTCCCATTTGCCTGCAAAAACGCCTCCCGATGGAGGCGTCTTGCAGATTCAGGAGATCAACGCTCCCAGTAAACCTCTTCCAGGCTGTCCTCTTTCTCCGGCAAACCGCGGGAGAGACGGGGACTGCTCTGGGCCAACACCTCGTAGCTGACGCGGTTGGCGTATTTGCACACCTGGGCCAGTGAGGAGTAAGTCAGGAACTCGGAGATGTGCTTGGCGGAGTTGGGCACATTCATCCGGTGATAGGAGTTGGCCACCATGTCGTGCAGCACGGCGGAAAGGGCGCCATCCCCTGCCCCGTTGGTGTTCTTGATCTTCTCCGGGCCACCCATGTACGGGGAGATGTGGGAGTAGATACGGGCCGGTTTACGGCACTTGGCCCGGGCCATCGGGCGGCTGAACTCATACATGTTGAACTCGGGGATAACGCCCGGCAACAGGGTATGAGTGGTCTCGCGCTTGTAGTCCTCGTCGGTGTAGCTCGCCATATAGAGGCCGATGGGGCCAGCAGTACAGAGCACCATGTCGGCCCAGTCGAGCGCCTTGTCGGCAGCACCGAGCGGATCAGCGATACCGGTCAGGGCTTCACCTTCGTCTTCGTTCATCGCCAGCACGGTCACGTTCTCGGCAATGAAGTCGCGCCACCACTGGGGGTTTTCGTCGATGACGAAACGGGTGCCCAGGGTCAGCACCACGGGAATACCGGCCTCACGGGCATAACGCACCGCGGTCATGGCCGCCTCTTTCATCGGGTCACCATCGTCGCCACGCACCAGATAGGCGGTGATCACCAGGGCAGACGCCCCCTTGATCACATCCTCCGGAATGTGCTGCACATCCAGCTGGTTCATCTTGCCGGCGTTGATACCGAAGCTGCGCTCGCCGCACTCGGTGATGAAGGTGAAGCAACGACCGATGGGGCCATCCACCGGCTGCAGATAGTCCAGATTGACGCGGGAAGAGGTGTTGCACAGATAACGGTAGGCGTAGCAGCCGATGCGAATATCCTGACTCATCACACCCAGCAGGATGGAGTGGGAATCGGCCAGTACCGAGTAGTTGTGTACCGTGTTGCCAATGGTGCCACCGGCAAACTCGCTCACCACCATGTTGTTGGCCTTGAGCTCGTCATAAATGCGTTCTGCCACGTCGTCGTTGATGACGACGGAGTGCCCCTTGCTCAGACCATAACGGGTCAGAAAGTCTTCATCCACATGGGCTTCGATATCAACCAGGGTCTGATCAATCCCGACGACGTAGGCTTTGCCCAGCTCGGTTAACAGGGGATTTTGCGGCACCAAGGGATCGCGTCTGTCGACAGGGAAGTAGTGTTTGGACTTGCGCTGACCGGGAAATTTCATGGCAATGTTCTGTGCTCTGGGGGAAAGAGGGGCGGGATTTTAACACAATCCGCCGCCCCGAAAAGTCGCCCTGTTTAAATAATGGAGTCAGTATAGACAAGGCTTGCAAGGAAAAACGTTTGCCTTTTCACCATATAAAAACCACCCCGCCCGGGGTGGCTCTATAGCATAAAAAAGCGTCGGTTTTCAGGCGGCCGCCATCCCCTGCAACAGGGCCAGCAGCGAGAAGAGGCCGAGGGCTAGCCAGAACAGCAAGGTGCCCAGAAAACGGGGCACATTGGGGGCTTTGGGGATCTGGATGCCAATGGCATGCAGGATGCGGCCGACCAACAGCATGGCGCCACCGGCATGCAGCCAGAGCGCACCGGCACCGGATAGCTCGCACAGCGCCATCAGCAGCAGGGTCAGCGGCACATACTCGGCAAAATTGCCGTGAGCCCGGATCGCCGCCAGCAGCTCGGGAGCTTCCCCCTGCCCTATCATCACCCCGAACTGGGCACGACGTCTGACCACCCAGAAGGAGAGCCCCAGAAACAGCAGCCCCAGCAGACCTGCATAAATCAGCGTGATATGTACCATGACTCGACTCCTTGTTTGACTGACTGCCGGTCACTCATGCCAATTCGCGGCAGATGAGCGAGACCATCATCCTGATATGGGCCTGATCGCTGTTGAGGGCCGGAATATATTCAAACCGCTCGCCACCAGCCTCCATGAAGATCTCCCGGTTCTGTACCTGAATTTCCTCAAGGGTTTCGAGGCAGTCGGCGGCAAAGGCGGGGCAAATTACATCGAGCCGCTTGATGCCCGCAGCTGGCATACCGGCGATGGTCACGTCGGTGTAGGGCTTGAGCCACTCCTCCTTGCCAAAGCGGGACTGGAAGCTGGCCGTCCACTGCCCGGCCTCCAGCCCGAGCGCCTCGGCCAGCAAGCTGGCGGTATGGCGACACTGGTGACCATAGGGGTCCCCTTCGTTCTCGTAGCGCTCGGGAATACCGTGGAACGACATCAGCAGGTGATCGCCCTGACCGTGCTGCTCCCAGTGACGGCGCACGCTCATGGCCAGCGCCTGAATGTATTCGGGATGGGCGTGATAATCACGAATAAGCCGTACCACCGGCAGATTGCGTTCTCTCTTCATCGCCTTGCCCCAGGCATCGAAGACCGAGGCGGTGGTACTGACCGAATATTGCGGATAGAGCGGCAACAGGATCACCCGGTTGACCCCTTTGGCCTTGAGCGCCTGCCAGCCATCATTCACTGACGGGGAACCATAGGTCATCGCCAGTTCCACCGGCACCTCAACCCCCTCCCGCTTGAGCTCCTGCTCCAGTGCGGTGCGCTGCTGCTTGCTTATCACCATCAGCGGCGAGCCCTGCTCGGTCCACACCTGCTGATAGAGCTTGGCCACTTTGGGCGAGCGCGTCGGCAAGATGATGAAGTGGAGCAGCGGACACCAGAGGTAACGGGGCAGGTCCACCACACGGGGATCGTGCAGGAACTGGCTGAGGAACGCTTTGACGGCAGCGGTGGTCGGTGCGGCTGGGGTACCCAGATTGACCAGCAATATTCCGGTTTTCGTGGTCACGTTGGCTTCCTGTCTATCTGTCATTATGCAAAAAGGGCCCGACAGGGCCCTTCTCTTTATTTATCTGATGGCACGGGAAACTGTGCCGGCAGCAAAGATCAGCCCAGAATGGTGGCAAGCTGCTTGCTGACCAGATCAACCGGCTGGGTGCCGTCGATCTTGACGTAACGGGTGTGGCCCGCTTCCGCCTCTTTGCCGTAGAAACCGATCAGCGGCGCGGTCTGCTGATGATATACATCCAGACGCTTGCGTACTGTGGTCTCTTCGTCGTCGGCGCGGATCACCAGATCTTCACCAGTCACGTCATCCTTGCCTTCCACTTTCGGCGGGTTGAACACCACGTGGTAGGTACGGCCGGAGCCGGAGTGAACGCGACGGCCGCTCATGCGCTTGACGATCTCTTCGTCCGGCACATCGAACTCCAGCACGAAATCAACCACGACACCGGCGTCCTTCATGGCTTGCGCCTGGGGAATGGTGCGCGGGAAACCGTCCAACAGGAAGCCTTTGGCGCAGTCCGGCTGAGCGATGCGCTCTTTCACCAGACCGATGATGATGTCGTCAGAGACCAGCTGACCTGCGTCCATCACAGCTTTGGCTTTCAGACCGAGCTCGGTGCCCGCTTTGATCGCCGCACGCAGCATGTCGCCGGTGGAGATCTGGGGAATACCGTGTTTTTCCATGATGAACTGAGCCTGGGTACCTTTGCCGGCGCCCGGAGCCCCCAACAGAACAATGCGCATACACGCTCCTATTGATTGGTTATTCAAATCTTGCGAAGGCAAAAAAGTACACGGTTTCGCCCGTTTCTACAAGGGTGAGCCACCTGAATGAGCACTTTATCACCACAATAACCGGCTGATCGAACAGGATTTCATCGCAAGGGGAAGACGCAAAAATAGCCAGGGATTCAGCATAGAGCGCCAAAAGCAGGAAGGAGGTACGACAGAAAAAAAGATCCCGGCTCAGGGCCGGGAATTGCGCTCAAAAGTAACTACTTGTCGCTCGTAGTAGGAACAGGGCAATAGTAGTTTGCCCCCTGTGCGTCAACAACTGTCAGATGTGACAGGCAGGCCGCTATGAAACCGGAACTGCGGATCCGGCGAGCAGATTAGCTCGGCTTCCAGCTTGCCAAAGAAGGCCACCCGTTCGCTGATATCCTCCCCTGCGTACTGTTCGGCCAGGCTCAGGTAATCCTGATAGTGGCGCGCTTCGGAGCGCAGCAAAGAGACATAGAAGCGGCTCAGCTCTTCGTCCAGATGGGGCGCCAGCTTGGCAAACCGCTCGCACGAGCGTGCCTCGATATAGGCGCCGATGATCATCTTGTCGACTATGGTGGCCGGCTCATGGGTGCGCACATGCTGCATCAACTGGCGGGCATAGCGGGAGGCCGTCACCGGCCCGTATTCGATGCCGCGGGCCTGCATGATCTCCAGCACCTGCTCGAAGTGATGCAGCTCCTCCTGAATGAGCCGCACCATGGGAAACAGCAGTGGATTGCGCTCCAGCTCGGCAAAGACGGTGCGATCAGACTCTCCCATGCTGCGTTTGCCCAGGATCTCGGCCTTCTCCGGGATGGCATCCAGCTCGCGATAAAACTCCAGCTTGGGCAGCAGATGGCGCTTGCCCTTGGGCAGGCAGTAGCGGCGCACCAGACTGTGGGCAGTGAGTGCGGCCTTGGTCTCGCAGTTGGCGTGATCGATGAGCAAGGTCGGTAAACGGGCCGGATCCCGCGCCATCTCTACCCACTCATCCGGGGTCTCGCACTGCAAAAACTGGCGCACCGGGGCTAGCAGATCATCCATCTGAACTCTCGTCTCTTAAAAGCGTATCGATCATATATGTTGCCGCCTATGCTAGCGGATCCCGCTGGCCATGCCCATATCCGGCAAGATAAACGGATGTTTTTCAAACAGATACCCCCTACCCCTTCTGCCCGTGCAAGGTAGAAACGACAATGGGGGCCACTGGCCCCCATCTCGCTATCCCATCCGGCAAAACCGCAAACGTTTAACTACCTTCGTTAAAAATTTCCAGATTGCTGGTGCCTTCCTGCCATTCACGCACCGCTTTGGTGTCATCGTTGCGTAGGGCATTGAGATGATCCAGATAGGACTGGTCCACGTCGGAGGTGACGTAGTGGCCATTGAACACCGAGGTCTCGAAGTGACGCAGATCCGGGTTGATCTCCCGTACGGCGGCTTCCAGATCTTCCAGATCCTGGAAAATCAGACCGTCAGCGCCAATCAGCTTGCACACCTCTTCCACTTCGCGGCCGTGGGCGATCAGCTCGTTGGCTGTGGGCATATCGATGCCATAGACGTTGGGGAAGCGAATTTCCGGCGCCGCCGAGGCGAAGTAGACCTTGGCTGCCCCTGCTTCACGGGCCATCTGGATGATCTGCTCGGACGTGGTACCACGCACGATGGAATCGTCCACCAGCAACACCTTCTTGCCCTTGAATTCGGAGCTGATGGCGTTGAGCTTGCGACGCACCGACTTCTTGCGCTGGGTCTGGCCCGGCATGATGAAGGTACGGCCGATGTAGCGGTTCTTCACGAAGCCCTGACGGTACGGCAGGTCGAGGGTATGGGCGATCTCCAGCGCCACGTCACAGGAGGTCTCGGGGATGGGGATGACCACGTCTACATCGAGATCTTCCCACTCGCGGGCAATCTTCTGACCCAGCTTGCGACCCATGTTGAGGCGGGCGGCGTAGACCGAGACCTTGTCGATGCACGAATCGGGACGGGCGAAATAGACATATTCGAAGATACAGGAGCTCATCTGCGGGTTCTCCGCACACTGCTCGGAGAAGAGTTGACCCTGCTCGGTAATGTAGATGGCTTCACCCGGCGCAATATCCCGCACCGTCTCGAAACCGATGGCGTCGAGCGCCACGCTCTCGGAGGCGAGCATGTACTCCACCTGGCCCTGCTCGTCCTGACGACGACCGAGGATCAGCGGACGAATGCCGTTGGGATCACGAAAACCGATGAGACCATGGCCAATCACCAGCGAGACCACCGCATAAGCACCGCGGATCTGCTGATGGGTTCTGCGCACCGCGGCGAAGATATCTTCGGGACGCAGCGCCATCTTGTCACAGCGATCCAGCTCGTGGGCCAGCACGTTCAGCAGCACTTCCGAGTCGGAGGTGGTGTTGATGTGACGGCGGGCGACCTTGAACTGCTGCTCCTTGAGCTCCTTGGCGTTGGTGAGGTTGCCGTTATGGGCCAGCACCATGCCGTAGGGCGAGTTCACATAAAAAGGTTGGGCTTCAGCGGCACTTGAGCTGCCTGCGGTGGGGTATCTGACATGACCTATGCCGATGTTCCCTTGCAAACGCTGCATGTGGCGCACTTCAAACACGTCCTTCACCAGGCCATTGGCCTTGCGTTGCCGGAAGTTTCCACTATCAATGGTCACGATCCCGGCGGCATCCTGTCCCCTGTGCTGCAACACCGTCAAGGCGTCGTAGAGGGCCTGATTGACGGGGGTGGTGCCAACTATACCGACAATACCACACATGTCTTTGCTACCTCGAAGTCACTATACCTGTTTAAGAAAACTGGATGAGTTCAACATGAACCCGAAAAACCACTGGATCACCGGCTTGAACTCCGGCACCAGCTTGGACGCCACCCACCAGTCGCTCTGGGAGAGGCTGGTGAAGGTATCCATGAAAAAAAGCAGGGCACTGACGATCAGCACCCCGCGAATTGCACCGAAGCAGACCCCCAGCACCCGATCGGTACCGGAGAGACCCGTCTTGTCCACCAACAGGCCCACCACATAGTTGACCACGCTGCCGAGGATCAGGGTCGCCACAAACAGCGCCGCGATGGCCAGACCGTTGCGAACCAGCGCGTCGGAGAAGGAGGTGAAATAGACGGCGAGATCGGGATAGAAATGGCTGGCAATAAAGAAGGCGACGAACCAGGTGACAAGAGACATGGCCTCCTTGACGAAGCCGCGCACCAGGCTGATGAGAGCAGAGAAACCGACGATGCCGATGATGGCGTAATCAATCCAGACCATAGAAAGAGATGTCCTGCGAAATTGCGGCGCAGTCTAACAAAAACGATTGCGCATTGCTTGATAAAAATGTGTTAACTGTTCAAAGCGACGCCGAAAAGCCGCATTTTTTCAGCACTAAAACGGTTGATCGGCGCCAGAATGCACAACGCCATGGCAATGCCATGGCGTTGTGGTCTGCGGTGTGAGCTTACCCGATGTGGGTCAGGCCACCCATGTAGGATTGCAGCGCAGCCGGGATGGCGATGCGGCCATCTTCCTGCTGGTAGTTCTCCATCACGGCAACCAGGGTACGACCCACCGCCAGACCGGAGCCGTTCAGGGTGTGCAGCAGCTGCGGCTTGCCGTCGATACGCACGCGAGCCTGCATGCGGCGCGCCTGGAAGTCGGTGCAGTTGGAGACAGAGGAGATCTCACGGTAAGTATTCTGGGCCGGCAGCCACACTTCCAGATCGTAGGTCTTGGAAGCGCAGAAGCCCATGTCACCGGTAGAGAGCGCCATCACGCGATACGGCAGCTCCAGCAGTTGCAGTACCTTCTCGGCGTGACCCACCATCTCTTCCAGTGCATCCCAAGATTTCTCCGGGTGAACCAGCTGAACCATTTCAACCTTGTCGAACTGGTGCATACGGATGAGGCCACGGGTATCACGACCGTAGGAACCGGCTTCGGAGCGGAAGCAGGGGCTGTGGGCGGTCATCTTGATTGGCAGCTCTTGCGCGTCAAAGATCTCGTCACGGGCCATGTTGGTGAGCGGCACTTCAGAGGTCGGGATCAGAGAGAACTTGCGCAGCTTGCCCTCTTCTTCCCCTTCACCTTCGATACCGGTGTTGAACAGGTCCTGAGCAAATTTCGGCAACTGACCGGTGCCATAGAGGCTGTCCGGGTTCACCAGATAGGGCACGTAGCACTCGGTGTAACCGTGCTGCTGGGTGTGCAGATCCAGCATGAACTGAGCCAGGGCACGGTGCAGACGGGCAATCTGACCCTTCATCACCACGAAACGGGTACCGGAGAGTTTGACGCCATTCTTGAAGTCAACGCCCTTGGCCGCTTCGCCCAGATCGATGTGATCGCGTACCGGGAAGCTGAACTCGCGCGGGGTCCCCCAGCGGCGCACTTCCACGTTGTCGTTCTCGTCACGGCCCACCGGAGTAGTCTCGCTCGGCAGGTTGGGGATGGCGTCGGCAATGGCTTTCAGCTGGGCCAGCAGGGCATCCAGCTCGACCTTGCTGGTTTCCAGCTCGTCGTTGATCTTGGTCACTTCGGCCTTGAGCGGGGCAACATCTTCACCACGACGGGCAGCTTCACCGATGGATTTGGAGCGGGCGTTGCGCTCGGCCTGCAGCTCCTGGGTACGGGACTGCAGATCCTTGCGTTTCTCTTCCAGAGCGTTGACAGCCGCTACGTCCAGAACGTAGCCACGTGTCGCCAGACGAGCGGCAGCCTCTTCGATATCGCTGCGCAGATATTTGGGATCCAGCATGGTTTACCTACTTTTTTAAAATGGGATCTGGGCCTGAGTCGTCATGACGGGCTGGGAAACAGATCCGGAAGTTAACATCGGTTGGCGCACCCCAATCGTCTTCAGAATCGGGCCTTAACTATCAGGCCTTCGAGATCAAGAAGATGGCGCAAGGCCAAGACAAGCGGGGTCAGACGGGCAGTGTAGCAGACCGCCCCCCCGCCCGAACAGGGACTATTTGTGTCGTTTTTACCGACTTTGGCACGCAAACCGTCCTGCATATTCAAACGCCTGACCAATTTTCAGCCATGCGAGGTAACAAAGGGGCTATTTGCCCCGTTGCTGCGGACTTTGCCTGTCCAGTTCATGGAGGTAATCGAGCTTCTGGCCAATCTGCTTTTCAAGGCCGCGATCGGTGGGCTGGTAGTACTGCTTGCCCGCCAGCTCGGGCGGAAAATACTGCTCGCCAGCGGCATAGGCGCCCGGCTCGTCATGGGCATAGCGATACTCGGCGCCATAGCCCAGATCGCTCATCAGCTTGGTCGGCGCATTGCGCAGGTGTACCGGCACCTCGAAGTCAGGGAGGTTTTTGGCATCATGAAGCGCCGCCTTCCAGGCGGTATAGACCGCATTGCTTTTCGGGGCGCAGGCGAGATAGACGATCGCCTGGGCGATAGCCCGCTCCCCTTCCGCCGGCCCAATCCGATGGAAACAATCCCAGGCCGACAGGGCGACCTGCATGGCACGGGGATCGGCATTGCCCACATCTTCCGAGGCAATCGCCAGCAAGCGGCGGGCAATATAGAGGGGATCGCAACCGGCGCTCACCATACGGGCGTACCAATAGAGCGCCGCATCCGGCGCCGAGCCGCGAATGGATTTGTGCACCGCCGAGATGAGGTCGTAGAAGTGATCGCCCCCCTTGTCGAAGCGGGCCACATGCTCCCCCACCACGGCGGCGAGCAGGGCACTGTCGATCACCCGCGCCCCTATACTGTCGGTTTCGGCCATGTCGGCCAACAGCTCCAGATAGTTGAGGGATTTACGCCCGTCCCCATCCACCGCCTTGGCCAGCGCCTCTTTGACGCCGGGGGCGAAGGTGAGTGCCGGATCATTGAGACCACGGGGATCGGTCATCGCCTGATCGAGCATGGCGAGAATATCGCTCTCCTCCAGTCGCTTGAGCAGATAGACCCGGGCTCGTGAGAGCAGTGCGTTGTTGAGTTCGAACGAGGGGTTTTCAGTGGTGGCACCGATAAAGGTGATGGTGCCATCTTCGATGTGAGGCAGGAACACATCCTGCTGGCTCTTGTTGAAGCGGTGCACCTCATCCACGAACAGAATGGTGCGCACTCCGCGCCAGCTGTTCTCTTTGGCCTTGTCGATGGCGGCGCGGATCTCCTTGATGCCGGAGGTGACCGCAGAGAGTCGCTCCACTTCCGCCTGACAGTAGTGAGCCATCAACTCCGCCAGCGTAGTCTTGCCGGTACCGGGCGGTCCCCACAGGATCATCGAGTGGCAGTGACCAGCCAGAATGGCTTTGCGCAGGGGCTTGTCAGCCCCCAGGATATGTTGCTGACCGATATACTGGTCGAGGTTTTGCGGCCGCATCCGGGCCGCCAGCGGACGAAAGTCCGACGAGAAATCCAGCGACAAGTTACTCATCTGTATTGACCACCCAGCGTCACGCCACTCGCCTTTGACTGGCGCGGTGGCGAGCAATCCAACGACCGCTTGCTCATTAGCGCTGGTCGTCCAGCTCTACCCCCTTCGGGATCTTGAAAACAAATTCGTTGCCCTTGAGCACCGGCTTGCGGTTGAAGCTGCTCAGGGTGAATTCACTCCACTGCCCTTGCGCCTCTTTCACATCGAAACGACTGATGTTGTCTTGTCTGTCGAAGGTGACACGGAAGGAGGCGATCAGCTCATCCTTGTTGCGGCTGGTGACGGTGTAGACATCGCCCTGCTGGGTCACGTCATAGTTCTTCCAGAACTTGTCGTCATTACCGGCGATCAAGATAAAGGGGGTGTTGAGCACCGCATCTTTCAGCTTGAGGGCAGTGACCTGCTCGACGAAGGGATCATAGACCCAGACATCCTGACCATCTGCCACGATCAGGCTCTCGTCCGGCGAGGTAGTGTGCCAGTTGAAACGGTTTGGCCGCTGCACCAGCAGGTCGCCGCTGGCCTTTTGCAGCTCCTTGCCCTTGCTGTCATAGACGGTCTGGGCAAATTTGGCGGAGAAGAGGCTCACCCCCGCCAGCTTCTGTTTGAGATCGCTGGCCGCATCGGCCCACACCTGGCTGCTGGCCATCAGCAGCACGGTACCCATCAACAGTTGTTTTTTCATCACGCTCTTCATAAAGACGCTCTCGATAAAAGGCCACGCCCACGGAGGGCATGGCCAGGGATAGTATGAAACGGTGAGGCTTAGTCCCGCACCGGCGGCGGTGCCAACACGTCGCGCTGACCATTGCCACCCGGTGAGCTAACGATGCCCTGATTCTCCATCTGCTCGATGAGACGGGCTGCCCGGTTGTAACCAATCTTGAACTTGCGCTGGACGCTGGAGGTCGAGCCACGGCGGGACTCCACCACGAAAGCAACCGCTTCGTCGAACAGGGGGTCGAGCTCTTCATCGCCACCACTGCCATATTCGCCGCTGCCACCTTCGCCACCCGACTCACCGGAGAGGATCTCCTCGATGTAGTTCGGCTCGCCGCGCAGTTTCCAGTCCGCCACCACCTTGTGCACTTCGTGATCATCGACGAACGCACCGTGTACGCGGGTCGGGTTGGAGGTCCCAGCCGGCATGTAGAGCATGTCGCCCATACCGAGCAGAGATTCGGCGCCGCCCTGATCGATGATGGTGCGCGAGTCGATCTTGCTCGACACCTGGAACGAAATACGGGTCGGGATGTTGGCCTTGATAAGACCGGTAATGACATCCACCGACGGGCGCTGGGTCGCCAGAATGAGGTGAATACCGGCGGCCCGCGCCTTCTGGGCGATACGGGCGATCAGCTCTTCCACCTTCTTGCCGACGATCATCATCATGTCGGCAAATTCGTCCACCACCACCACGATGTGGGGCAGCTTCTCCAGCTCCGGCGGCATCTGATCCATGGAGTCACCCGGGCGCCACAACGGATCCAGCAGGGGTTCTCCCTCCTCGATGGCGGCCAGTACCTTGTCGTTGTAGCCCTTGAGGTTACGCACCCCGACCGCCGACATCAGCTTGTAACGGCGCTCCATCTCGCCCACACACCAGCGCAGGGCGTTGGCGGCGTCCTTCATGTCGGTCACCACCTCGGTCAGCAGATGCGGGATCCCTTCGTAGACCGAGAGTTCCAGCATCTTGGGGTCGATCATGATGAAGCGCAGATCATCGGGGGATGACTTGTAGAGCATCGAGATGATCATGGTGTTGACCCCCACCGACTTACCTGAACCTGTGGTACCGGCCACCAGCAGGTGCGGCATCTTGGCCAGGTTCACCACCACCGGCTCGCCGGCGATGTCCTGACCCAGGCCCATGGTGAGCGGGTTGCGGCTATCGCGGAAAGCATCGCAGTCAAGGGTTTCGCGCAGATAAACGGTCTGACGCACCCGGTTGGGCAGCTCGATCCCCACATAAGTCTTGCCCGGGATCACCTCAACCACCCGCACGCTGCTTGCAGACAAGGAGCGGGCCAGATCGCGCGAGAGGTTGGTGATCTTGCTCGCCTTCATGCCCGGCGCCAGATCCAGCTCGAAACGAGTAATGACCGGGCCCGGATAGACACCGACCACCTTGGCCTGCACGTTGTAGTCGGCAAGCTTGGCCTCCACCAGACGCCCCATGCGATCCAGCTCATCCTTGCTCATCATCTGGGTCTTGGCTGGCGGTCTGTCCAGCAGTTCGATACTCGGCAACGGCGGCATTGTTGACTGCGGACGACGCTTGGGCTTGGTTGGTGCGACGACTACCGGCGCGGCGACCTCGTCGTCCCCTTCGGCCCACGGCAGATCCAGATCGTCCTCATCATCGTCGTCGGCCACAGCCAGTACCGGCTGGCGGCGACCATTGGCGGCCGCCACCGCACGTTTCGGCTTGGCAGCCGGAGTCGGCTCGTCCTCTTCATCATCAAACTGTGGGTCGAACTCGAAGGTATCGTCGTCGAGTTCCGGCAGCCACTCTTCGGCGGCAGCCTTCTGATTCTTGGCCTTGGGCTTGCGAGTCCAGCTGGTGTGCGGCTCATCTTCCTCATCATCAAACGCGATGGCCCCTACCCCGCCTTCCAACAAGGGATCCGGCCCCTCGTTGCGAGGTTGACGCCAGCCACCGGTCAGCCAGCGGCCGAGGGTGGTCGGGAAGTGGTAAACAGCGCTGACCGAACCGGTACAGGCCGCGCCGATCTGCTCGACGATGGTGAGCCAGGACCAGCCGGTAAACAGGGTGATGCCGGTTGCCACGAAGCAGAGCAGCATCAGGTTGGCCCCGACGCCGCCAAACAGCGGCACCACTGCAGAAGCGATCACATCCCCCACCAGACCACCGGCGGAGAAGTTTTGCATATCGTTGAAGTTCATGCTGGCAATTGCCGACATGCCGAGCACGGTCAGGATAAAGCCGATGATCCGCACCCCCAGGGTGAGGTAATCCACATCGAGCAGACGGCTCGGGCGCCAGAACAGACTCCAGCCCAGCAGCACCACCAGCGGCGGCACCAGATAGGAGAAGGCACCAAAGGTAAACATGGTGATATCGGCGAGCCAGGCACCGGCACTACCGGCGAGGTTCTTCACCTCCCCTTGCCAGGAGGTCTGGGACCAGCCGGGATCAGCGGGATGATAGGACAACAGGGCAAGCAGAAGATAAGCAGCCATCAGGGTGATGGCGATCAAGACGGCTTCGAAGATCCGTTGTATACCTGATAAAGGAGTAAACAGCTTTTTATCGGCCAAACTCCGGCTCCTTTCTGAAAACATGTAATGCAGGAAATAAGGGGGCCTAGTATCCCCGAAAAGCCCATCGATTGTCAGCCAGAGCCTGATGGGACGGGGCCATATTTGCAATTATCTTTACAAGAAGAAACGAGCGGACCGGCCGCTCGTTTCTGACTGTCATGGTGTCTCATATGGAAAAGACACCACGGCATAACCTGCTTTATCGGGTGCTGATCACCAGACGACTGCTCTGCTTGACCTCTTCCATCACCACATAGGTGCGGGTGTCATTGACACCGGGCAGACGCAGCAGGGTTTCCCCCAACAGACGGCGGTAAGCCGACATGTCGCTGACTCGGGTCTTGAGCAGATAGTCGAAGTCACCGGAAACCAGATGACACTCCTGGATCTCTTCGAGTACCTGAACAGCCTTGTTGAACTGTTCAAACACATCAGGCGCCCCGCGATTGAGGGTTATCTCTACAAACACCAGCAGAGATGCGTCCAGATAATGAGGGTTCAGAATAGCGGCATATCCTTCGATATAACCTTGTCGCTCGAGGCGACGAACCCGTTCCAGACACGGTGTAGGACTCAGGCCAACTCGCTTGGACAACTCAACATTCGAAATCCTGCCATCCTTTTGCAGTTCATTAAGAATGTTGCGGTCAATCCTGTCCAAATCCTTTAGCCGACTCTTAGCTTCCATCATTTTATTCCATCCTTTGGCTATTTTTTGGTAAGAATCACCAGTCATTTTATAATTATGGTCACAAATCCTGTCAATACCTGAATATACTAGGCGCAAATGTTGGTTAACATTTTGGCAACATGAAACACCAATCTATAGACGAGGGATAGCATGATTATCGGTGTACCTAAAGAGATAAAAAACCATGAATACCGCGTAGGCATGGTTCCGGCCAGTGTACGTGAACTGACAGCACGAAACCATACTGTTTTCGTCCAAAGCGGTGCCGGAAACGGCATTGGCTTCAGCGATGCAGATTATATCGCTGTTGGCGCCGAAATTTTGGCCTCTGCAGCAGAGGTTTTCGCCAAAGCCGAGATGATCGTCAAGGTCAAGGAACCTCAGCCTGTCGAATGTGCCATGCTGCGTCCGGGTCAAACCCTGTTCACCTATCTGCATCTGGCGCCAGACTTGCCCCAGACCGAAGCCCTGCTGAAAAGCGGCGCCATCTGTATCGCCTATGAAACCGTCACCGACGGCCGTGGCGGCCTGCCCCTGCTGGCCCCCATGTCGGAAGTCGCAGGTCGCATGTCTATTCAGGCGGGTGCCCAAGCGCTGGAAAAATCGCGCGGTGGTAGCGGTGTGCTGCTCGGCGGCGTACCCGGTGTCGAACCGGCCAAGGTGGTGATCATCGGTGGCGGCGTGGTCGGCTCCAATGCGGCCCGCATGGCCATTGGCCTGCGCGCGGATGTCACCATCCTCGATAACAACGTCGATACCCTGCGCCGTCTCGATAACGAGTTCCAGGGAGCGGCCAAGGTGGTCTACTCCAACAGCGAGACGCTGGAGCGCCATCTGCTGGCGGCCGATCTGGTCATCGGTGGCGTGCTGGTACCGGGTGCCACTGCGCCAAAACTTGTCCGCCGTGACCACATTGCGCGCATGAAGCCGGGTTCTGCCATCGTCGATGTGGCCATCGATCAGGGCGGCTGTGTGGAAACCTCCCACGCCACCACCCACCAGGATCCGACCTATATTGTCGATGAAGTGGTGCACTACTGTGTCGCCAACATGCCGGGGGCGGTGGCCCGCACCTCGACCGTGGCGCTCAACAATGCCACCCTCCCCTTTATCATCAAGCTGGCCCAGCAAGGGTATCGTCAGGCACTGCTGAGCGACCCCAACCTGTTGCACGGGCTCAACGTGATGGAGGGCAAGCTCACCTGCAAGGAAGTGGCCGTGGCACATGGCCTTGCCTACACGGATCCCCTGACCCTGCTGAACTGATCTGCGCTGGCCTGCGCCAGTTGGAGATGAGTGAAAATCCGCCCGCGATGGGCGGTTTTTTTATTCCTTTATTTTGCATGTCACCCCTTGTGAACACGATTAGTGCAATCGACTCACCAGCCTTTGACCCCGGATCACGAATTACCTACAATCGCGCAAACTCATCACATCCCGGAAATGACATCATGAGCCAAGTCACTCACAGCAAATTGCTGATCTTAGGGTCAGGCCCGGCCGGTTACACCGCGGCCGTCTACGCCGCCCGCGCCAACCTCAATCCACTGCTCATCACCGGCATGCAGCAAGGGGGTCAGCTGACCACCACCACCGAAGTGGAGAACTGGCCAGGTGATCCGGAAGGGCTGACCGGCCCTGCCCTGATGGAGCGCATGAAAGAGCATGCAGAGAAGTTCGACACCCGCATCCTGTTTGATCACATCAACAGTGTCGAACTGACTCAGCGCCCGTTCCGCCTCAAAGGGGACAACGGCGAATACACCTGCGATGCCCTGATCATTGCGACCGGCGCCTCCGCCAAGTATCTGGGCCTGCCCTCCGAAGAGGCCTTCAAGGGGCGCGGCGTCTCCGCCTGTGCCACCTGTGACGGTTTCTTCTACCGCAATCAGGAAGTGGCGGTGATCGGCGGCGGCAACACCGCTGTTGAAGAGGCCTTGTATCTGGCCAACATCGCCAAAAAGGTGCACCTGATCCACCGCCGCGACGAGTTCCGTGCCGAGAAGATCCTGATCAAGCGTCTGCACGACAAAGTCGCGAGCGGCAACATCGTGCTGCACACCCACCAGACCCTGGACGAAGTGCTGGGCGATCAGATGGGGGTCACCGGTGTGCGCCTGCGCAACACTCAGGACAACAGCACCAGCGAGCTGCCGCTGATGGGCGTCTTCATCGCCATCGGCCATCAGCCCAATACCCAGATCTTCGATGGCCAGCTGGAGATGCAAAACGGTTATCTGAAGGTACGTGGCGGCCTCGACGGTTTTGCCACCCAGACCAGCATTGAAGGTGTCTTCGCTGCCGGCGACGTGGCCGACCACAACTACCGTCAGGCGATCACCTCTGCCGGTACCGGCTGCATGGCAGCCCTCGATGCCGAACGCTACCTCGACGCGCAATAAACAAGCGCAGATGTGATATAAGGCATACCAGTCGGTATGCCTTTTTTATTTAAAGGAGTCTAATGAAACAGAAGATATTGATTGTCGAAGATAGCCTGACCATCCGCCGTATGCTGACTCAGGCCATTGCCCAGCAGACAGGCCTCGAGATTGACGCCTTCGATACCCTCGAAGGTGCCCGTCACTGCCGGGGCGAGGAGTATGTGGTCGCGCTGGTGGACCTGACCTTGCCGGATGCGCCCCGTGGCGAAGCGGTCAACGAGCTGCTGGCTCGAGGTTTGCCGGTGGTGATCCTCACTGCCGACATCAGCGAGGATAAACGTGCCGCCTGGCTGGAAACCGGCGTGCTGGACTATGTGATGAAGGATTCGCGCCACTCGCTGCAATATGCCGTCAGTCTGGTGCACCGCCTCTATCTCAACCAGTCGATCGAAGTGCTGGTAGTCGACGACTCACGCACCTCCCGTCACCGCACCATGGCCCAGTTGCGCAAGCAGTTGTTGCAGGTGCATGAGGCCAGTCATGCCCGTGAAGCGATGGCGATGCTGGAGCAACACCCGGACATCCGGCTGGCACTGGTCGACTACTATATGCCGGATATCGATGGCATCAGTCTGGTGCGGATGCTGAGAGAGCGTTACAGCAAGCAGCAGCTCGCGATTATCGGGATCTCGGTCTCGGACAAGCGCGGTCTCTCTGCTCGCTATCTCAAGCAGGGCGCCAACGACTTTCTCAACCAGCCGTTCGAGCCGGAAGAACTGCAGTGTCGGGTCAGCCACAATCTGGAAGCGCTCGAGCAGTTCAACAGCATTCAGGAGTCAGCCAATCGTGACTACCTGACCGGTCTCTACAATCGGCGCTACTGGTTCAACGAAGGGCAAAAATGGTTTGAAGAATATCAGCGCCAGCAGACGCCTCTTGCACTCTGTGTGCTCGATGTGGATCACTTCAAGCAGGTCAACGATCACTGGGGCCATGCCATCGGCGATCAACTGCTCTGCCATCTGACCCGGCTACTGACCCAGTTCTTCCCCGATGCCATGATCGCCCGGTTTGGCGGAGAGGAGTTTGCCATGATGGTGCCTCACTGTACCGTCCCCGTGTTGATCAAGCGTCTTGAAGGGCTGCGTCAGCAGCTGCGCCAGCAACCCTTGTCACCGGAAACCCCGCTCTTTGTTCGCGCCAGTTACGGCGTGATCAGCGTCGGGCGGATATCCATGGACGAGGCGCTGAGCGTAGCGGATCGGCTGCTCTATCAGGCAAAGAACACCGGTCGCGATAAGATAGTCTCTCAAGAGACAGCTATCTGAATCCTCAGGGCATCAGTCCCGTGTATTACCGCCCGACAGACTTTCCGACAGGAGAGTCTGCGGGTTCCTTCCCTGCCACAGTCTCCCCATCACCATGACTATCGAAAGTCAGTAAGTCTTGTCGACCCGCACCCCATCATCGAAGTAGAGAATGCGCACCTTGTCCCCATTGGCAAAGACCATGGCGGGATCATAATCCTGGATCACGTTGATAAGGGCATTTTGCTCGTTGCGGATCAGCAGCTCCACCAACTTGTTTTCCACCACGGTTCCCTCGGACTGGTATTGCTGCGCAGCTGCAGCCCCCGCAAGCGCGCCGACGGCGGTGGCGATTTCACGGCCATGACCGCCGCCAAACTGGTTGCCCAGCAGACCGCCCAACACGGCACCACCAAGCGTCTTCCAGCCAGAGTGCTCGGACTCCAGGATCTGGCGCTGGGTAATATTGCGCACCGTTTCGACCTGACCAAACACCACCTGATTGACCGGCCGCGCGGTATTGCGCTGGTAGACCTCCGCCCCGGCGGGCGCCGTGACAAAGCAGAGCAAGCTGGATACTATCAGGATAATGGCCTTCATCTATGAACCTCGTTGCCTTATGTCTCGCTATCTTACCCAACTGGATGATGAGCTTTGCTGGTTTCCCGACCCCAGCCATGCGCTGGAAGAGCCCAACGGCTTGCTGGCGATCGGCGGGGATCTCTCCCCGGCCAGATTGCTGGCAGCTTATCACAAGGGGATCTTTCCGTGGAATGAACCCCACCAACCGACCCTGTGGTGGTCACCGGATCCCCGCGGGGTGATCCGTCCCGACCAACTCCATGTGGGGCGGACACTGCAGAAGATTATCCGCCGAACCCCATTCGATATTTCCGTCAATCGCGCCTTTAATGAAGTCATTACTGCCTGCGCCGCCCCTCGTCGCACTGCCGATGGCACCTGGATCAGCCAACCCATGATCGATGCCTACCAGCAGTTGCACCGGCTGGGTCATGCCCACTCTATCGAGATCTGGCAGGAGGGAGAGCTGCAAGCGGGACTGTATGGCCTCTCTATCGGCCGACTGTTTTGCGGTGAATCCATGTTCAGCCGGATTGATAACGGTGCCAAACTTGCCATGGTGGCACTCTGTCGCCACTTCGCCCGCCATCACGGCGCCCTCATCGATTGCCAGATGCAAAACCCGTTTCTGGCGACCCTGGGTATCGAGGAGTGGCCACGGGCCCGTTTTCTGGCTGAGCTCGCGCGCCTTGGCCATCAACCACTATTGGCTTCCTGCTGGCAAGAGGGGGAGATCAGCTTATGACTGAAGAAGTGATCCTCAAAGTAGGGCTGACCCCCAAGCATCCCTGCAGTTATCTGGACCATGAACAGGAGCAGTTGCTGGTGCTGATGGATCACAATCTGCTCAACGCCAACGGTTACGAACGATTGTTGACTGCCGGTTTTCGCCGCAGTGGCAACGACATCTATCGTCCCCACTGCCCGGCGTGCCATGCCTGCCAATCCCTTCGTATTCACAGTGAACACTTTCGTCCCAGCCGCGGCCAGAAGCGGATCCGCCAGCTCAACAGGGATATCGAGATCGTCCTGAGCTACGATGACAAACCCGAGTATTACCTGCTCTACGAACGCTATATCCGCGAACGCCACCACGATGGCAGCATGTATCCCCCCAACCGCAGCCAGTATCGCGGTTTTCTCCATTGTGACTGGATGCCGCCACTCTATCTGGAGATGCGCAAGGAGGGCCGTCTTATCGGCGTGGCCACCACAGACCTGCTACCCCACTCCTTGAGCGCCATGTACACCTTCTTCGATCCGGATTATGCCGATCGCTCCCTGGGCACCTTTGCCATCCTTTGCCAGCTCGATCTGGCCAGGCGAACCGGGCGAAGCTGGCTCTATCTTGGCTATCTGGTAGAGGCGTGTCGCAAGATGAATTACAAACGCAATTACCTCCCTCATGAGCTGTTAATTCAGGGGGAATGGAAAAATATCGACACCAAGCCCGAGTAAACTTTACACATAGCCTTAAATCCGGCATGATCCAGCGGTTTTTTGTTGTGGCTTATCAAGAGGATTCAATGGCTAAAGAAGACAGTATTGAGATGCAGGGCACTATTCTCGAAACCCTGCCCAATACCATGTTCCGTGTGGAACTGGAGAATGGTCACGTGGTTATCGCTCATATTTCAGGCAAGATGCGCAAAAACTACATTCGTATCCTGACTGGAGACAAAGTAACGGTAGCACTGACTCCCTACGATCTCTCCAAGGGACGTATTGTTTTCCGCTCTCGCTAAGCCAGGAATTCAGCAAAAAACCCCAACCTTTCGGTTGGGGTTTTTTGTCGTTTTCTGATCACTGACGCTTAGTGGGAAACAGCTTCAACATTGACCTGAAAATCAAAGCTGAGGCTGTCATTTACCAACTCAACCTTCACTATTCCCCCGTCAACCAGTGAACCGAACAGGATCTCGTTGGCCAGGGGTTTCTTGAGGTGCTCCTGGATTACCCGACCCATCGGTCTGGCGCCCATGGCTCTGTCATACCCCTTCTCCGCCAACCAGTGGCGAGCACGCTCGGACACCTCGAGAGAAACTCCCTTCGCATCCAGTTGAACCTGCAATTCGACAATGAACTTGTCGACCACCTGATGGATCACCGTCATATCCAGATGGTTGAACCAGATGGTGTGATCAAGCCGGTTGCGAAACTCCGGACTGAAGGTCTTGTTGATCACCGCCATGGCATCGTGGCTCAAATCCTGTTGCTGGAAGCCAATCGATTTACGCTGAGTCTCCTGCACACCTGCGTTGGTAGTCATGACCAAAATCACGTTACGGAAATCCGCCTTGCGCCCGTTGTTGTCGGTCAGGGTGCCGTTGTCCATCACCTGCAACAGCAGATTGAATACGTCCGGGTGAGCTTTCTCAATTTCGTCAAGCAACACGACGGAATGAGGATGCTTGATCACCGCATCAGTCAGCAGACCACCCTGCTCAAAACCGACATAGCCGGGAGGCGCACCAATCAGACGAGAGACGGTGTGACGCTCCATGTACTCGGACATATCAAAGCGCAGCATCTCGACACCCAGCGCCTTACCAAGCTGCTGGGTGACCTCGGTCTTGCCCACCCCGGTCGGACCAGCGAAGAGGAAGCACCCTACCGGGCGACGCTCGTTACCCAAACCTGAACGAGAGAGGCGAATCGCATCGGTCAGCACCTCGATGGCTTTATCCTGACCAAAAACCACCATCTTGAGATTGCGCTCCAGGTTCTTTAGCACCTCTTTATCCGAGGAAGAAACTGATTTCTCAGGAATGCGGGCGATCTTGGCTACGATGGACTCAATTTCTTGCACATTGATCACTTTCTTGCGCTTGCTCGCCGGCAGCAACCGCTGACCGGCACCCGCTTCGTCGATCACGTCGATCGCCTTGTCGGGTAAATGACGATCATTGATGTACTTGGCAGAGAGCTCGGCAGCTGCACGGATCGCCTTGGCGGTATAGCGCACGCCGTGGTGGGCTTCGTAGCGACTCTTGAGCCCCATCAGGATGCGCGTGGTGTCATCGATAGTCGGCTCAACAATATCGATCTTCTGGAAGCGACGGGCCAACGCACGGTCTTTCTCGAAGATCTGGGCGTACTCCTGATAAGTGGTGGATCCCACACAGCGGAGCAAACCATTGGAGAGCAGCGGCTTGATCAGGTTGGCCGCATCCAGCTGACCACCGGATGCCGCACCGGCACCAATGATGGTATGTATCTCGTCGATAAAGAGAATGGCCCCTTCCTGACGCTCAATCTGCTTGAGCAGTACCTTGAGGCGCTTCTCGAAATCACCACGGTATTTGGTGCCCGCCAGCAGAGACCCCATATCCAGCGAATAGATGGTACTGCCCGCAATCACCTCGGGGACATCCCCCTTGACGATTCGATAGGCCAGACCTTCGGCAATGGCGGTTTTACCCACGCCTGCTTCACCCACCAGCAGCGGGTTGTTCTTGCGACGGCGGCAGAGCACCTGAATGGTACGATTGAGCTCCTGATCACGGCCAATCAGCGGATCGATGCGCCCTTCCAGCACCAGCTGATTCAGGTTGGTGGCAAAGCTCTCTATCTGGGCGGCCGAAACATCATCATCAGACTCGGGATTGTTATTGCTGCCGAGATCCGGCTTGCTGTCCTTGCGAACCCCGTGGGAGAGGAAATTGACGACGTCGAGACGGCTGATCTCGGCTTTTTTCAGGAAATAGGCAGCTTGTGACTCCTGCTCACTGAAGATAGCGACCAGCACGTTGGCGCCGCTGACTTCGGTATTGCCGGAGGATTGCACATGGAAGACGGCACGCTGCAACACACGCTGGAAGCCCAGTGTCGGCTGGGTTTCACGATCTTCATCATCGCGCGGTATGAGCGGAGTAGTTTGGGTGATGAATGCGCGGATCTCCTTGCGCATCTGCTCAACATCGGCACCACAAGAGCTCAGCGCCTCATGGGCTGAACTGTTATCCAGAAGGGCTAACAACAGGTGCTCGACGGTCATGAATTCGTGGCGCTCGTCACGGGCCAGTTTGAAAGCCTCGTTCAGCGTCTTTTCTAGATCTTTATTCAACATAGGCACCTCCCCTAGTACAGCTACAATGTGGTGTCACACTCGCCATCAAGTCATCAGATTCAAGCCTTTTCCATAGTACAGAGCAGTGGATGTTCGTTGTTACGTGCATAGGTGTTGACCTGGACGACCTTGGTTTCGGCGATCTCTGCGGTAAACATGCCGCAGACACCCTTACCACTATAATGCACACTCAGCATGACCTGAGTCGCCTTGTCCAAATCCATACCAAAGAACTTTTGCAGCACCTCCACCACAAACTCCATGGGCGTGTAGTCATCGTTGTTCAACACAACCTTATACATGGGTGGCGGCTGCAGCTTTGTTTTCTCTGCTTCTGCAATCTCTTCATTAGCAAAGAGTTCTTTCTGCTTGCTCATAATCGCGCTTTGGTACCTCTAGATTACTACCGTCTAACACAAGGTTGTCAATAGACTTGTTAACCAGATCACATCAGCTGTTAACAACTTCTTGACTCGCTCAAAAGTTAGACTAGATTGGTTACTTGCTAATCTGTGCCCGTCTGCTATGGGCCCATGTCCCTAGTTATAAAGGGCTGGCGCAGGTTACTCAACGACTTCTGGGTAATCAATAAAAGGATGTAGAAGTATGGCAACCGGCACAGTTAAGTGGTTTAACAACGCAAAAGGATTTGGGTTTATCTGTCCGGAAGGGGGCGGTGAGGATATCTTCGCTCACTACTCCACGATTCAAATGGAGGGCTACAAGACCCTGAAAGCGGGTCAGGCTGTCAATTTTGAACTGCAACAGGGGCCGAAAGGAAATCACGCCTCTGTGATTGTGCCAAACGAAGCACAAAATATGTAAATAACGCCCGTTGGATAAATAAAAAACCGGTTCCTCTCTGAGCAACCGGTTTTTTATTGTCAGATTTCTGGCGAATCCTGCCTCCTCACGGGATCACAGGGTTATCACCAGCCATGATCAGTCGTGATATTCACTACAGGCGATCAGGGTATTTTCCATCAGGCTGGCGACCGTCATTGGGCCGACGCCACCGGGTACCGGGGTAATGAAGGCGGCATGGCTGCGCGCCGTCTCAAACTCCACATCCCCGACCAACGAGCCATCAGCCAAGCGATTGATGCCCACATCGATTACCAGTGCCCCCGGTTTGATCCACTCGCCAGGAATGAAGTTGGGCTTGCCGACAGCAACAACCAGCAGATCGGCACGGCGAACCTGCTCTTCCAGATCCCGCGTAAAACGGTGACAGGTCGTGGTTGTGCAGCCCGCCAGCAACAATTCGAGGGTCATGGGACGCCCCACTATGTTGGACGCTCCCACCACGACCGCATGCAGACCGTGCGTCTTCACGCCGGTGGTCTCGATCAGCGTCATGATCCCTTTCGGAGTGCAGGGGCGCAGCGCCGGAATACGTTGTGCCAGACGGCCGACGTTATACGGGTGGAATCCATCTACATCCTTGTCAGGCTGGATCCGCTCCAGCACCTGAGTGGTATCAAAGTGATCCGGCAACGGCAACTGAACCAAAATGCCATCTACGTGGCTATCCGCATTCAGCTGATCAATCAGCGCCAGCAGCTCTTCCTGACTGGCAGTGGCACTCAGGTCATAGGAGCGGGAGAGAAAACCCACCTCCTCACATGCCCGGCGTTTGCTGCCGACATAGACCTGAGAGGCGGGATCCGCCCCCACCAGAATGACTGCCAGCCCTGGAGCCCGTTTCCCTGCCGCCAACCGCTGTTGGACTTGCGCCGCGACCTGGCTGCGAATCGTTTGCGCAACCTGTTTTCCATCTATGATTTTGGCAGACATCGTTCTCCACTCACCATGTGTTCAACTGCCGCGCATTGTCGCATTTTTTTAGCCGGGATGTTAGCGGCAGACGCACACCAGACCTGTAGCGGGCAATAAGTAGGCACTTGAATTTACTGGGGGAAAAAGTCGTTGACGCTGCCCCTTACGCTTGGCTATGATGCCCGCCCGTTGCCCAGTACGACTCTTGTCGATATGCTGGTCAGGGATTTTCGGTGATTAGCGCAGTCCGGTAGCGCATCTGGTTTGGGACCAGAGGGTCAAAGGTTCGAATCCTTTATCACCGACCATGTTCATCGACTCGTCCCTAAGACGTGTTGATACAAAGCGCCCTTAGCTCAGTTGGATAGAGCAACGGCCTTCTAAGCCGTGGGTCGCAGGTTCGAATCCTGCAGGGCGCGCCATTGATACTCTCCTTTTCTTCTGGATTGGCGAGTGTTGATGAAGATTTTAGTGGTGGCTGTAGCTCAGTTGGTAGAGTCCCGGATTGTGATTCCGGTTGTCGTGGGTTCGAGCCCCATCAGCCACCCCATTATTCTGTCGATAATCGCCGCAAGGTGATGTCCATCGACCTGGTGCAGTGACTTCTGGTCTGCTCCACGAAAAACCGGCCTTGGCCGGTTTTTTTGTTTTGCGCTCCACAGCGCCTTGCCTTGTCTGCAAGGTCATCCTCCAGCTCGATAAACGCGGCTCCGCCCATTTGTCACGATGGCTTCTCCCCATCGATGACACAGCCACGCTCCCCCGCACATCAGCCTGCCCGGTTCTTTTTCTGTATTTCCCAAGCGCCATTGATATGCTGATCGCTCTTCTTCTCTCCTGCTTTCCGTTGGAGCTTTTCTATGCAACGCATTCTTTTTGTCGAAGATGATCCCGAGATTGGCCAGCTCATCAGCAGTTGGCTCGGTCGCCACGATATGGACGTGATCCTCGAGCCCAGAGGGGACATGGCGCTGGCCCGGGTCGAGGCCGAACAGCCCGATCTGGTGCTGCTCGATATCATGCTGCCAGGGCAAGATGGCATGTCCCTCTGTCGGGATCTGCGGCCGCGCTTCGACGGCCCCATCGTGATGCTCACCTCGCTTGATAGCGACATGAACCAGATCCTGAGTCTGGAGCTGGGTGCCAACGACTACATCCTTAAAACCACCCCGCCCCCCGTGCTGCTGGCCCGACTTCGGGTGCAGTTTCGTCAGCACCAGCAAACATCAACTCAACCTGCCGCCACCAGCAGTGCTCCCCAGCAGCTGCAATTTGGTCGGCTGCGGGTGGATGGTCCGGGACGAGATGTGCGCCTCGATGGCGAGAGCATTGCCCTCTCGACCGCCGACTTTGATCTGCTGTGGGAACTCGCTTGTCACGCGGGCCAAATCTTGAGTCGGGAAGCCCTCTTTCGCAGCTTGCGCGGCCGGGAGTACGACGGTCAGGATCGCAGCATGGATGTGGCCATCTCCCGCCTGCGCCGCAAACTGGGTGATAACCCCGACAACCCGGCCCGGATCAAGACAGTGCGTCAGAAAGGCTACCTCTTCGTCCCCCACGCCTGGGAATAACCCTCTTTCGGGAGCACCGCCATGCGCCGTCTCTTTATCCAGTTCTATCTGTTGCTGATAGGCTGCTTCACCCTCGCCATCCTGCTGGTGGGTGTGGTCTATCAGGTGACCGCCGAACGGGCGGGTGATCGCTATCTCGAACGCATGATGCAGGGATCCCTTGGCCTGTTGACCGGCGAGTTGGCAAGAACCCCGCCCGAGCGCTGGCCCGCTCGTCTGGCCGAGCAGAGCAGTCAGTTTACCCTCCCCCTCAAGATCGGCGAGCTGGTGCGCCAGCCCCTGACCAGCGAGGATCAGGCCTTTCTGGCCGCCGGCAATATTGTCATCGTCGAGGAGGATGACACCTTCCTGCAGCGCATCCCCGATACCGATCGGGTGCTGATTGTCGGCCCTGTACCCTACCTCTCTTACCTGCACGAGCTGCACTGGGTCGATATAGGGCTGTTGCTGGTGATCGGCCTATCCCTCGGACTGCCCATTCTGCTCTGGTTGCGTCCCCACTGGCGGGGTTTGCAGCAGTTGGAGCAGACCGCCCGTCGCGTAGGCGATGGGGATCTCTCCTGCCGAACCAATCTGCCACCGGGCAGCAGTCTGGTCCGGGTGGGACGCACCTTCGATCAAATGGCGACCCAATTGCAGGCCATGATTGCCAGCCGCAAGCAACTGACCGATGCCATCGCCCACGAGTTGCGCACCCCGCTGGTCCGGTTGCGCTATCGGCTTGCCATGCTCGATCCTGCCCCTGCCGAGCAGGAGCAGCAGGCGCTGGAGCGAGATCTGGGAGCGCTGGACGCCCTGATCGAAGAGATGCTCACCTACGCCAAGCTGGACAGGCCGGAGTTGCCGTTGCAACAGGACGAGCTGGAGCTCAGCCACTGGGCACAAGTGCATCTCGGCGACTGGCAAGCGCTGGCCCCCGAAAAGAAGCTCACCCTCGATCTGCCGCCACGTCACATGCCCTGGTGCGGCGATCAGCGTCTGCTGACGCGCGCGGTGGAGAACCTGATCGGCAATGCTCTGCGCTACGCCGAGAGCGAGGTTACCCTCTCCATCTCGCGGCTGCAGGAGAACTATCTGCTGGAGGTGAGCGACGATGGGCCGGGGATCGATCCGGCGCTGGCGCCCCAGATCTTCGAACCATTCGTACGCCTTGATCAGAGCCGGGATCGTCGCACCGGCGGCACCGGGTTGGGGCTGGCCATCGTGCGCAGCATTGCCCGTCATCACGGAGGGGATGTGGCGCTGCTGGCCAGTGACCACGGCGCCCGCTTCTGCCTCACCCTGCCTGTACATTTGGATACAAACCGTCACCAACCGCTCACTGAAGGGCCGCCGCAACCGTCATAGGATGACTGTCATGGAGAACGCTCCATAACATCAACCCGAATAAGGAAATTGAACATGAAAAAGATCATTCCCCTGACCCTGGCTGCCGTCTTCGCCCTCACCTCCGGTTTCACCATGGCGGCCACCCCGACCAAGACAGCCACACCGCAGGCGACCCAGACCAAGGTGGTGAAAAAACACCATAAAGCCACCCACGCCAAGACCCCTGCCGTCAAAGTCGCACCGAAAACCAAGTGATCCAACCGGTCACTGGATAGCACAGAGGGAGGCTGACGCCTCCCTTTCCATCTCTTCCCGAAATTTTCCTGACGAGCGCCTCCCTCGTCCAAACCGGATCCACGACCCGGCTCCCCCTTTGCGGGAAACGGTCAATGACCACAGGAACATGGCATGTGGCGTCATCTGCTTAAATGGCTAGGCCCCTTGTGCAGCTTGCTGCTGCTCGGCACCGCACTGACCGTGCTGTATCACCTGACTCAGGCATGGCACTGGCACGATATTCGTGTGGCCATCTGGTCCCAACCCCTGCAGAGACTGGCGGGCGCCCTATTGCTGACCCTGCTCAGTTATGGTTGCCTCTGTAGCTATGACATGCTGGCGCTCCATGCGCTGGGCAAGCACCTTCCCTGGCAACAGGTCAGCATCACCTCCTTTATCGCCTACACCTTCTCCAACACCCTGGGATTTGCCCTGCTGACCGGCACCTCGGTACGCTATCGCCTTTACTCCGCACTGGGGCTCGCCACCGGGGAAGTGGCCCGCGTGGTGCTGTTCTGCTCCATCACCTTCTTCCTCGGCCTGCTGGCGTGGGGAGGGGGCGCCCTAGTGACCTGCGATGTATCACAGCTGCTGCCTGACTGGCCGCAATGGGCAGATACCCTGCTCAGGCTGGCGGGCGTCATGGCTCTGCTGTTGGTGGCCTGCTACCTCTGCTGGCCCACACACCGTCTCTCCTGGCGAATACACACCCTGATCCTGCCCGGCTTCAAGGTTCGTCTGTTGCAACTGCTGGTCGCGCTGGCCGACTGGATGGCCGCCGCCGCCGTGCTGTTTGTGCTGTTGCCTGCAGATAGCGTCCCCTACCCTGTGCTGCTCAGTGCCTTCGTGCTGGCCAGCTTCCTCGGGGTACTGGCCCACGTGCCGGGCGGGATTGGGGTGTTCGAAGCGAGCATGAGCCTGCTGCTGGCCCACTACCTGCCGGCCGACAAGCTGCTCGCCTCGCTGCTGCTCTACCGCTGCATCTATTATCTGCTTCCCTTTCTCTGTGCCCTGCTGCTCTTTGCGAGTCAGGAGATGCTGCAACAAAAAGCGCGCTGGCAGCGGCTACAGGGGCTGATGAGCGCAGTGCGCGAATTTCTGCCTGCCCTTATCAGCATGGGCACCTTCACCGCCGGCAGCCTGCTGCTCTGTTCGGGTATGATCCCGACCATGCGCAGCCACATTGAAGTGTGGCTGCAGGTGTTGCCGCTCCATCTGCTGGAGCTCTCCCACGTGCTCGGCAGCGTGAGCGGTATCCTCCTGATCCTGCTGGCGCGCAGCCTCTATCGCCGTCACGACGCCGCGTTTCGCATCACCCAGCTGCTGCTGGCACTGGGGATCGCCTTCTCCCTGCTCAAGGGCGGCGACTGGGAGTCAGCCCTGCTGCTTGGCTGCTTTCTGCTCATCATGACCCCCTGCCGTTCCCTCTTCTATCGCAAGGGGTCGCTGCTCTATCCCCAGTACACCCCGGGCTGGCTCATCTCGGTCGGCGCTGTGCTGCTGGGAGCGCTGTGGCTGCTGCTCTTCTCCTACCGTCAGGTGGAGTATGACCACGCCCTCTGGTTCCACTTCTCGCCCCACGGCGGGGCTGCCCGCGGCCTGCGCGCCATGGGGAGCGTGGTGGCCGTGCTGGCCGTGGCCGGGGTTGCCCAGCTGCTTGCGCCGCTGCGCGTAGTCGGTGAAAAGCCGGACAAGGAGACGCTGGCGCGCGCTCACGAGCTGGTGGTGCGCGAAGGGGGGATCCACGGCTATCTGGCCCAGTTGCAGGACAAGTCACTGCTGTTCCACCCCGCAGGCGACGCTTTCCTGATGTATGGCATCGAGGGCAACAGCTGGATTGTGATGGGGGATCCCATCGGTCGCCCCGAACAGATCGAAGAGCTGCTCTGGCAATTTCGCGAGCGGTGCGATGAGCACGACGCCAACCCGGTCTTTTATCAGGTCTCGGCCCGCTATCTTCCGCTCTATCTGGAGCTGGGGCTGATCCCCTTCAAGCTCGGCGAAGAGGCGATGGTCGATCTGACTACCTTCGATCTGGCGGGCAGCCGGCTGCGCAACCTGCGCCAGAGCCACGCCAAGGGCAAACGGGAAGGGTTGACCTTCGAGGTGGTCGAGGCAAGTGCCGTGGCCCCCCTGCTGCCCAGATTGCAGACCGTCTCCGATACCTGGCTGCAGAGCAAGATGGGCAAGGAGAAGGGCTTCTCGGTCGGCCGCTTTGAGCCTGACTACCTGACCTTGAGCCCGGCTGCGCTGGTGTGGCATGAGGGGCAGCTCGTCGGCTTTGCCAACCTCTGGGTGAGCGACAACAAGGAGATGCTCTCCATCGATCTGATGCGCTACAGCCTGGATACCGGCACCGCTCCCATCATGGATTTTCTCTTTGTCGAGCTGCTGCTGTGGGGCAAGGCGCAAGGGTACGCCAGCTTCAATTTGGGGATGGCCCCCATGTCCGGCTTCAACGATCACCCGCTCGGCAGCTACTGGGCCCGCCTTGGCAATACCCTGTTTGTGCGCGGCAGCCGCTTTTACAACTTCCAGGGGCTCAGACGCTACAAGGAGAAATTTTCGCCCCGCTGGGAACCCCGCTACCTGCTCTGCAGCAGCAAGCTGGTACTGCCCAGAACCCTGACTCACCTGATCACCCTGATTAGCCGCGGCCCGCTGGGGCTGATCAAGAAATAGGAGCATGGCCAATGAGAGCCTTGATATTGCTGTTACTCAGTCTCGTACTGCCCGTTTCATCTTTTGCGGCGCACGCCGCCCCGGTCAAGGACGACCTGAGCCTGATTGAGCTGCCAGTCAAGCAGCCATCGGACGCCCCCATGGTGATCTTTCTCAGCGGGGATGGTGGCTGGGCGGCCCTCGACAAGGGGTTGAGCGCCCAGTTTCAGCTGCACGGCATGCCGGTCGTGGGCTGGAGCTCCCTCACCTACTACTGGAAAAAGAAAACCCCGGAGCAGGTGACCGCCGATCTGGAGCGGATCCTTGATGATTACCAAACTCGCTGGCAGCGCCCCCGCTGGTTGCTGGTCGGTTTCTCGTTTGGTGCCGAGATTGTCCCATTCGTCATCAACCGGTTGCCGGAGCACTATCGTCAGGGGCTGGTCGGGGCCGTGATGCTCTCCCCCTCCACCAGCTCGGATTTCGAGATCCACGTCAGCGACATGCTGACTCACAAGGCGCGGAGCTACCCGACCGAGCCGCAGGTGAAGACCATCCGCGACCTGCCGATGGTCTGCCTGCAAGGAGCCGACGATGATGATGACGACCACCTCTGCCCCCGTCTCAACCAGCCCAACGTCACCAGCATCACCCTGCCGGGAGGACATCATTTTGACGATAACTACCCCCAGCTCTATCAGGCCATCACCAAGCATCTGAACCTACCCCCGGATCCGCTGACTGTGGAGCATTAACCGGTATCACCACTGAATGCCTTTTAAGTACCGAGCAGGGCAAATCAGCGAGCAATGAAAAGGGCCTCTCTTGCGAGAGGCCCTTGTACTGAATTGGGCGGAAACTTTAAAAGGATCGACCAATGGGTTGGCCGTGGCGTCAAAGTCACCGAAGCTTTTCACTGCGATTGCCCAAGCGGTTCAGCCAGATACTAGGCTATCAACAATGAGGATTTGCAGTCCTATGCTGACAACCGCTCGGGATTGCGCCATAAAACAAAAGCCCTGATGTTTCCATCAGGGCTTTGCAATTTGGCGGTGAGGGAGGGATTCGAACCCTCGATACGTTGCCGTATACACACTTTCCAGGCGTGCTCCTTCAGCCACTCGGACACCTCACCAAATTTTTGCTCACTGCTTTATGTGCTTGAGCTGCACATTCGCTGGCGGACCATGCCGCGGCGACGGGGCGTAATGTAAGGGATACGATGGCTTTTGGTCAATGCAATTTTTTACTTTTTGCGTTCGTTTGCTCAATATCCGAACCAAGTGACCAAAAATATGCCGTTTCGTATCCCTTTCAATCAATTTACTGCCGCTTCGTGCAAATGTTCACCTTTGAGCGCCTCTTCCAGCGAGCCGTAAAATTCCAGCTTGCCGGGCTGCGGCCGTACCTTGGCGCGTGCCAGGGTCTTGAGCGGTTGGAACTGCAACTCGGCCACCCGCAACTCGACACCGGCTTTAGCCATCTGCTTGCCAAAGTGGAGGAAGGCAGACAGGCCGCCCGCATCGAGGATGGAAACCGCCTCCATCTGCAACACCAGCACCTGGTGCCCTTTCACTTGTGATTCCAGCTCGGCAAAGACCCGTTCGGCCGCTGCGAAGAAGAGCGGGCCGTTGATCTTGTAGAGCAGGCCGTTGTCCGGCACCTCGTGGGCATAGCGTTTGTGCTCGGCCAAATCGTGCAGTTTGGTCATCTTGGCGATTTCGCGCATAAAGAGCAGGGAGGCCAGGATCACCCCGAAAGTGATGGCGATGACCATGTCGAAAATGACGGTGAGCGACAGGCAGACCAGCAGCACCAGCACATCGGATTTGGGCGCGCGACGGATCAGCTCCACCACCTTGTGCGCTTCACTCATGTTCCAAGCCACGATGAGCAGCAAGGCAGCCATGGCCGAGAGCGGCAACCAGGAGAGCCAGGGGGCCAGTACCAGAATGGCGGCCAGCACCACCAGCGCATGGACGATCCCCGAGATGGGGGACGTAGCACCGGCACGCACGTTGGCGGCAGAGCGGGCGATGGCGGCGGTGGCGGTAATGCCGCCAAAGAAGGGGGCGAAGATGTTGCCAAGCCCCTGCCCCACCAGCTCGGCGTTGGAGCTATGTTTGCGACCGGTCATGCCGTCGAGCACCACGGCGCAGAGCAGCGACTCGATCGCCCCCAGCATCGCCATGGAGAAGGCGGCAGGCAGCAGCCGCTCAACAGCCGCCAGGTTCCATTCAACCGGCAAGCCATCCGGTCCGGGCAAGGCCCAGGGCATCACCAGGGTCGGCGCGATGGGCGGGATCCCCATCCCCTGGGTGCCATCGGCCAGGGTATAGCTGAACTTGCTGCCGATGGTAGCCACATCCACCCCAAAGTAATGGAGGCCAAAACCCAGACCCACCCCGACCAGCACCGCGGGCAAGTGGCCGGGCACAGGCAGACGCAGGCGCGGCCAGAGCAGCAGCACGGCCAGCGTTGCGACCCCCACCAGGGTATCGCCCCACTGCCAGCTTGGCAGGGCGGCGGCCAGCGCCTCGACCTTGCCCAGATAGGTTTCCGGCATCTCGGGCACGCTTAGGCCAAAGAAGTCCTTGATCTGCAAGGTGGCGATCACGATGGCGATACCACCGGTAAAGCCCAGTGTCACTGACGGGGGAATGTACTCGATAAGGCGGCCAAGACGGGCCATCCCCATCGCCACCAGAAAGAGGCCTGAGATGAGCGTCGCCATCAACAGACCGCCAACCCCGAACTGCTGGGCGACCGGGTAGAGGATCACTACAAAGGCAGCGGTCGGGCCGGAGATGGAGTAGCGGGAGCCACCGGTCACGGCGATCACGATACCGGCAATGATGGCGGTATAGAGACCGTGTTGCGGCGGTACACCGCTGGCGATGGCCAGTGCCATGGCGAGCGGGATGGCGATGATGCCCACCGTCACACCGGCGATAAGATCACGGCCGAAGCGGGCCATGCTGTAGGGTTCATCAATACAGGACTGGCGTAAGGCTATGGCGAGCTTCACGCTATTTAAAGAGGCTTGCTTGTGCATGTATATCGTAATACCAGAAGAGGGAGATAAAGGCCGGAGAGATCCGGCGCCCGATCATCATCAAGGGCCGGCAGGGCTGTCGACGCGGCGATGGTATCCTGCGTAACCTTACTCCAGACGGGCCATTTTTTCGATGGGCAGGATCAATGAAACGCGCGCTCACCCATTATTTGGCCTATTTGCCGCCAAATCGCCGATCTTGGCTCCTGCTCTCCCCCTTTTTGCCACAAAGATTACCATTTGAGCCTCGCCTGGTTACCAGCACGTTCGCGACATCATGCTGGCATCATCAGGTTGATGCGAACCGAGCCAATAACCCCTGCGTCGGTTGGGGGCGGTGATGGCAAGAGACTGATTGTGCTGAAAATAAACCGCAAAGCACAACTTTTGGGCAAACAGTCCGAAAATCCGGTTTTCGGGAAATTCACGGGTTGACACCCGCCGCCCTGGTCATTAATATTCGCCCCGTCTTAACGAGACAGGCAATTCCTCCTTAGTTCAGTCGGTAGAACGGCGGACTGTTAATCCGTATGTCACTGGTTCAAGTCCAGTAGGAGGAGCCACTTTTCCCTCGTAGTTCAGTCGGTAGAACGGCGGACTGTTAATCCGTATGTCACAGGTTCAAGTCCTGTCGAGGGAGCCACATTTGAAGCCCAGTTTTCGAGCTGGGCTTTTTCATATCCATCTCTCCATTGTTTCAAGCTGAGCCAGCTCCCCCTCACCGCTTGCTCTGCCACATTCCCCTCGCAGTGAACGATCCACTCTCCCTGTTTTCTCTCAACTCAAATTCGACTAACTTCCAAAACGTCCAACTACAGCCAAGTAGCAGGTTCCTTGTGCCTTGGTTACCTCGCCACCGGCAGGTCCTCCCAGCGTGTGGTGTAACAGGGGCTCAGGTGCTCTTGTCGCATCATCCACTCAGGCGACCCCGTGCCTTGGCTGGCAAAGCCTACGCGCCCCAATCCCTTGGCTTTGATCTGGTCCATCACTGCCATCAGCGCATCTGATTGAGCGGAGGACGGGGCAAAGAGATCTGCCTGTTGTTGCCCCTTGGGGGTGAACTCACTCAGCATGACTCCCCCCTTCTGATAACGGTAACCGTCGCGCCAAATCTGCGGTAGCAGCACGTTCACTTGCTGCAGCAGCAACCGGGTATCATCGCTAGGGCAGACCAGCCGGACGCCAGCCTGCTCACTGTAGTAAGGGGCTCGTTCATCAAAGGGGCTGGTTCGCACGAACAGGTGCACCCGCTGGCAACACATTCCCTCGGCCCGCAGCTTCTCGGCTGCGCGAGCCATAAAGCCCGACAACGCCTGGGCCATTTCTCCACGGTCGGTCACGCGCTCACCAAAGGAACGGCTCGAGAGGATCTGCTGCTTCGCCGCCGGTTCAACGGTCAGCTCTGCGCAAGGCAGGCCACGCAGCTCCTGTACGATCCGCTCGACCACCACGCCGTATTGGGCGCGTAACCCTTTGGCGTCGCTAGCCACCAGGTCAGCAACGGTATTGATACCTTGTGCCACCAACTTGGCCCCCAAGCGCCGTCCTATGCCCCACACCTCGTCCACCGGGGTGATAGCCATCAGCCGGGCACGGCGCAGCTCGTCACGCAAGTCCACGACGCCGCC